>JBBSNU010000157.1:0-9338 GCA_038260455.1 Chroococcales cyanobacterium
CCAGCCGAGGGTCTCCAAAGGCGGTTTTTTCGATTTGTTCGGCGTGAATCAGTATGGGATTGTCCACGGTTTATACCTCTGTCAAGTTCTGAGTCTAGTTTACTTTGACTTGTGTGTACACGGTAGCTTACTAAGGGGGGGGTTGGGGGGGTAATATCTACTGCTACTTTATGAAATTGGTATTAGTCCTAGATACACGCCAACCCCAGAAACCGGGTTTATTCGTATATTTCTCGCGACTCGTCGAATAAACTCGCAGAAACCCGGTTTCTTGCCCCATGCGCGGGCTAGCCTGCCCCAAAAAAATCAATCTCAATGCCGAATAGCCGATCGCTTTCCTTTCATTGGTACAAAAAATTATGTCGATCGCCCGCAAACAACCTAACAAAAAAACCTTTGACATCCGGCAATTAATCTTGCCAACTTCAGCGATATTAATTGTCGCATATTTCCTCGCACCCATTGTCTGGCAAGTGCTGACATCTTTCAAAGTAAATGCAGATATTTCAGCAATTCCCAACGTCTACATACCCAAACAAATCACCTTCGAGCATTACATCTCATTGTTCCAGCGCCGCCCCTTTGCACTTTACATTTTAAATAGCGCTTTTGTTTCCATTACTTCCACATTTCTGTGTTTAGCTGTAGGCGCGCCCGCAGCTTACGCTTTGGCTCGGTTGCGACTGTGGGGCGAGAGAATCATTTTGGCAATTGTAACGATTGTGACGCTATTTCCGGCGGTGCTGCTATTCTTGGGTTTGTTAGAAATAGTCAAAGCTTTGAGTTTAGGAAATAATTATTTAGCCTTAATTATTCCTTACACAGCCATCAATTTGCCCCTGACAATTTTGGTAATGCGGAGTTTCTTTCAACAACTGCCAAAAGACTTAGAAGATGCGGCTAAAGTTGACGGATACAACACTTTTCAAATGCTCTGGCAAATCGTGCTACCGATGACATTTCCCGCCTTAGTCACCACCGGAATCTTGACATTTATATCAGCTTGGAACGAATTTATATTTGCCCTGACATTTATAACTCGCGAATCCATGAAAACAATTCCCGTTGCTACCGCTCAACTCAGCGGAGTGTCAGTCTTTGAAATTCCTTACGGCCCGATCGCCGCCGCCACCGTTTTAGGAACCTTACCCTTAGTTTTGCTGGTTTTGGTGTTCCAGCGGCGCATAGTTCAAGGTTTAACAGCCGGAGCAGTCAAAGGATAATGTGTAACCTTAAATAATCCTAATATCCTAAACACTTCCTCTTCCCTTCTTCCCTCTTCCTTCGCGCCCTTCGCGCCTTCGCGGTTCGTAACTCTTCCTTATAAAAATCATGGCAAAACTGCAACTAAAAAACCTCAATAAAACCTACAGCCCCAAAGTTGTACCCGTAAAAGACATTAGCTTAGAAGTCAGCGAAGGCGAATTTCTCACCTTGCTGGGGCCGTCGGGATGCGGCAAATCTACCACACTGCGGTTGATTGCAGGATTGGAACAGCCGACTCGCGGCGAGATTAGAATTGGCGATCGCAATGTGACTAATCTCAGACCGGGCGATCGGGATATTGCAATGGTGTTTCAAAGTTACGCGCTTTACCCGCACATGACAGTCTACGAAAATATGGCATCCAGCCTCAAACTCCGCAAAATCTCCTCCCACGAAATCAACCGTTTAGTGACAGAAGTTGCAACATCCCTCGGATTGACTGAATTAGTCGATCGCAAACCGGGTAAACTATCAGGCGGACAGCGGCAGAGAGTAGCCCTCGGACGCGCTTTAGTGCGCCAACCGGAAGTATTTTTGCTCGACGAACCTTTGAGCAATCTCGACGCATTATTGCGGGAAAAAGTCAGGGCCGAACTCAAACAATTATTTTCCTCCCAAAAAGCTCCTGTAGTATACGTCACTCACGACCAAACCGAAGCAATGACGCTTTCAACAAAAGTAGCAGTTCTCAACAGCGGCAACGTGCAGCAGCTAGACCCACCACACTTAATTTATAACCGTCCGGCAAATCTATTTGTAGCTGGTTTTGTGGGTAGTCCGCAAATGAATTTATGGGAGCTTAAATGCCAGGGAAATTCGGCGATGTTGGGTGATTTTAAAGTTCCTTTGCCAAATTTGCCTAGTGTGCCGCCAGAGATTGTCTTGGGAATTCGCCCGGAACACGTCAGCTTTGCAGGTGCAGAGACGGCCGAGATGCCGGCCCGTGAGGCAATTAAAGGTGAGGTTTATTTAGTGGAAAACTTGGGAATGCAAAATTTGGTTAGCGTCCGAGTTCAAGGTTTGGAGTCGGTAACAGTGCGGCTTTTGGTGCCAAATGACCGCCAGTGGAATTCAGAAATTGTCGAGCTGGTTTTGCCGGCTCAGTTCCTGCACTGGTTTGATGTCAGAACGGGCGATCGCCTGCAATAAGAATTTGCCCTGTATAGGATGATTGATTGAAAATTGTCTAACTATGTGCTGAATTTTTGTTTTTTTGCTTCTAACTAACTTATGACTTTAGTAAGAGGTACAAGCATTTTCCTGCTGTTAACGTGATATTTGTGTTTGAAAAAGCTAGTTGACTCACACATGGGTTTGGTGTTGAACAAATTTGATCGCTCGCCTATAACTCTATTGATGTGGCTAATTGCAAGTAACATCATCTCCGGTCGATTGCCACAACAAAAACGGTTCGTAGTACGGACTTAAGTCCGCAACCAAAGAGCGGACTAAAGTCCGTACTACGAACGAATCTGATTGCGGTAAATCGAACGGACACGATCTAAAAGCTAAGTTCGGCTTGAGCTAGCGTTAGCTGCAGATTTTGGAGCGAGTCAATTAGATGAAAAAACGTTGAAAATTATCGCCAATTAACTGACGGAGTATTACCGAGATGAATTTGATTTCTACAGCTATCGCTCGCATCAATTCCCTGCTGAAGGGCTTTCAAATCAAGAGTTTCTTGAGTGTTGTCTTAGTCGGTTTTATGCTGCTGACAACGAATGTTGATGCGGGAAACAGCAACAAAGCTTATAACACACAAGTCGGTTCAAATGCGGATCTAAACAATCCTGACAGACCTCAAACAACTCGGGAATGGAGAAAAGAAGCTCGCGAAACGTCTGACTCTCCGGGCGAACGAGTTCAGAAAATCGGGCAAGAAGCAGGAGCAGCGGTGAAAGAATTTGGGGAAATGTACCAAGATACTGCTAGCAGAAGTATCCGCGAATTAAAAGATTAATACCGCAGACGGCAGCTAGTAGGCGAGTATCAAGAACAAGACTGATGCTATTAGACTTTTAGAAACCGAGTTTTTTACTTTATTTAGGGTGAGAACCCAAGATTTTGCTGAAAAATCCGGTTTCTGACCGCCCCTGCGTTCAAGACTAAATAAACTAGGAATGATGCTGGCAAACCCGGTTTCTCACGAGAAATTGGGTTTTTGAGTTCGCAGCATTTTATGTTAAATTGTATCGCGAACGGCAGCAGCGGTATTGTTCAATATTATTCAATGCTTGGGGCCATTGGTTTGTAGTGAGGACTTTAGTCCTCTCGCTCAAAAATCTAGGACTAAAGTCCTCACTACGAACCTTAAATTATAACATGAACAAACATTTTCACAGTCTGGGCTTGACCTGTCTGCTCTTGGTTTTGCCTGTGTTTCCGGCGACAATTGCCCGCGCTCAACTGCTGGAAACTTCCGATCGTAACGCCCAGCAAACAAATTTCCTCAAAGATGAACTGTATTTTGGTTTAACTAAACCGGGAGGCGAGATTGTTTCGGAATCAGAATGGCAGGAGTTTGTCAAGACAGTTATTACCCCTCGTTTTCGCGAAGGACTAACTGTATTAGACGGCTCCGGGCAGTTTTTTAACAGTTCGGGAATTCTAATTCGAGAAAAATCAAAAATAGTGATTTTGATTTATGAAAATAGCCCGGAAAAGACTAAATATATTCATGAAATTATCGACAGTTACAAGCGCAGTTTTCAGCAGGAGTCAGTGCTGCGGACAACCAGCGAAGTTAAGGTTTCTTTCTGATGCGATCGGGAAATTAGAGTATTTATGATATTATTTATGGTGAGCGAGGTCATACCCTCAGAGATAAGTAGGGTGCGGGTGCAAGAAAAATCATAGTTTGTGGGTATCGATCGCACATTGCCTGCCAATCGCTAGAAAAACCAGCCCCGGAGAAAACAAAAATATGACGGACGACGGCAACCCAAAAGCACCAGCGCCCGAAAGCGAGGATTCAAAAAGTTTTGCCGGCCTTGCCAAAGCTTTTATTGTGAGCGTAGCTTGGTCTTACGCAGAGGCTTTGGAGCGAACTAAACGCTCGGGAAATCAACAGGAACCAGCGCAGCAATCTCAGACAGAATCTGAGACAGAACAAGTCGATCGCGCTCCTGAAGGCAATTAATGAAAGACCATTAATAGCAGAAGGACAAAATTCTCTTGGGGCGCTCCTGAACGCAACAGTCAGTTAGCTGTTCTGAATTGAGAACGATCGACTCAGAACAGCGAACTGTGCCGCTACAGCCGGATTTGTATTGAATTTTACAAACAAAAAAAACTTACAGCCCGTAACCATTCAACAAACTCAGGACAAGCTTTAACTGAATGTGAGTGGGAAGTCCCGCACCCTACCTGTACTCAGGTGGGTGACGGGATGAAAACGAACCAAAAACAAGTTGAGCGATAGCGAATCAGTGATAAAATTTCACTATCTTGACCACGATCTCGCTTGGCGAAAACCAAGCTAAACGGAGCGTGTAGCCAGAAAAAGTATGGGTCTTAGGAACTAGGACTCCTGCCTGTGGAGGGAAGATAAGACTACTTGCTTCAATAAAGCAAAAGCAAATCCCAATGAATCAGGAAGCCAGTGCTGTATGCGTAGCATCAGCGTCTGGTAGTTCACTCTAGGGATGAGAACCGCGTTGCAGGTTTGCATTTAATTATAGTGCGAGCGTCCCCGCTCGCGGGGATCTACTCGCGAGCGGGGACGCTCGCACTATTAAAAAAATGCTTTTTACTAAAATGAGATGCTCCCGATGAGAACCGCGTTGCAGGTTTGAAGCTCCACCTAATATCTATATCTAAAAGAAATTAAAACTAAACAATTTACGCTTTTACCGCTAGAGTGTACAAAAGAATAACCAATTTTTAGATCGGTCTCATGTCTAATTCAAAAATGATTGGCAAAGCGATCGCAAGTGGCATTTGCTTCGGCATCCTCGCCAGCTTCAACGCTTCACCGGGCCCGGCATCCGCAGCAGAACCAACAATTCCCGAAGCAGCCGCCCCGGCCGCTAGCAACATCGACCAGCAACTCCTAGGTCAATGGCAAGGCACAGTCCCATCCGGTCAGTCTTTCACCTTCGTCTTCGCCCCAGAAGGCAAATTGTTTCTCATGGCTAAAGGCCCCGACGGAGCAGCCCGCGCCAAAGAAATGAGGTACAAAGTTAATCTCGGTCAACAACCAATGCACATTGATGTCGGTCTCAGCAGCACAGAAACCGTTGAAACTGTTTTTGAGTTGACTCCCGAAGGTCAAATGCGCCTTCAGTTGCAAGGCACCAATCCCGGACAAGCGAGACCTAATTCCTTAAACGAGCAAGCAACCGTGTTTAAAAAGGTCTCCGAGGCCACTGCACTGCCTGCTGACACTCAAGTCATAGGTTATTGAGAAAATTCCTCTCTGTCAGAAGGCGCTTAAGTAGTTCCGACCTGTCAGTTTTGAGTTCGATAGCAATTTTCAGTTCTCTGAAATATAGTCAACTTAAGCCCCAGCGAATGGAATTCGCGGAGTTTACGGGCACACAAACAAAGCCCACCTCCGTGGGCTAAGAAAAAATCAAGGTTTTTTAACCCACGGAGGTGGGTTTTGCCTGTGTAGACGCGGTTTCTAACCGCCCTGCTACAATCCACTTAACCTGTATTTAACTTTTGCCGTAGACTCCATGAGTGAAACCGTCCTCGAAGTTCGCAACCTGCGGGTTGAATTTCCATCTGCGGCCTCCGCCGATGCGTCTGCAACAGTCAAAGCTGTTGACGGCGTTTCGTTTGAGGTCAAGCGAGGGCAAACTCTGGGCATCGTGGGAGAATCTGGCTCAGGAAAATCGGTAACATCCCTGGCCGTGATGAATTTGCTGTCGAGTTCGTCAACGATCGAAGGCGAAATTTGGTTTTCTCCGACCAAAGACGGCGCTAGCCACGGGCCCGTGAATCTGTTGGCCATGCCGGACAGGGAAAAACAAACCTACCGGGGCAGCCAGATTGCGACGATTTTTCAAGAGCCGATGAGTTCGCTAAATCCTGTTTACACGATCGGATTTCAACTCACAGAAGCCATTTGTCTGCACCAAAAAGTATCGCAGACACAAGCGCGGCGCAAAGCTGCTTCGCTGCTGCAAGAGGTGAAGCTGCTACCGGGCGACGAAGAACTCCGGCAAACGTGTTTGGCCCGGCAGCAAGAAGCTGTTCGGGAGGCCGATCGCGATTTGATGCAGCTCATCAACGGCCAAAAACAAGCTATGCTTGATCGCTACCCCCACGAACTCTCCGGCGGTCAAATCCAGCGCGTGATGATTGCAATGGCCATTTCTTGCAATCCGACATTATTAATTGCTGACGAACCGACAACGGCTTTAGACGTAACCGTCCAAGCCACAATCTTAGCTTTGCTGCGCGAGTTGCGGGACTCTAGAGGCATGGCAATGATTTTTATTACCCACGATTTGAGCGTCATTGCTGAAATTGCCGATACGGTGGCGGTGATGTACCGAGGCAAGATTGTTGAGTGCGCTGCGATCGAACAAATTTTCAGCAATCCCCAACATCCTTACACAAAAGGTCTGTTAGCTTGCCGCCCAACTCTCGATCGGCAAATGCGCCGCTTACCGACAGTTTCCGATTTTATGGATGTCAGCACAAATGCCAGCGGCGAATTGGTAATTGTCGAGAAAAATATCGATTTAGACGGCGACAGCAGCGGCGGACTTTCCGCTTTTGCCACCGGAAAACCGCCCAGGCTGCCGAATATTTCCCAGCCTTTGCTAGCTGTTAATAATTTGCGAGTAGGTTTTCCCATGCAGGGAATGTTTGGCGAAACTAAACGTTTGTTTATGGCGGTAAACGATATTTCTTTTGAGGTTTACCCCGGCGAAACTTTGGGTTTGGTGGGCGAATCTGGCTGCGGAAAATCAACCTTGGCGAGAGCTTTGTTGCAATTAATTCCGATCGCCAGCGGTCAAGTATTTTTTGAAGGTCAAGAAATTACTCCTCCTGCGAAAAGTAGTTCGGCAGGGCAGTGGATCGCTAATTATCAAAGGCAAAAAGAGTACGATCGCAAATTGCGGTGGCTGCGGCGCGATTTGCAAATTGTTTTTCAAGACCCTTTTAGTTCTCTCGATCCGCGCCTGAGTGTTGGGGATGCGGTGATGGAACCGATGGTGATTCACCGCTTTGGCAAGAATCAGAAAGAACAGCGCGATCGCGCGGCTTATTTGTTGGATAGAGTGGGTTTGAATCCCGATATTATGCGGCGCTACCCTCACGAGTTTTCGGGCGGACAGCGGCAGCGAATTTGTATTGCTAGAGCTTTGGCTTTGAATCCGAAGTTTATTATTTGCGATGAGTCGGTTTCTGCATTGGATGTGTCGGTACAGGCGCAAGTTTTAAATTTGCTGAAGGAGTTGCAAACAGAGTTTGGACTGACTTATATTTTTATTTCTCACGATTTGAGCGTGGTTAAGTTTATGAGCGATCGGGCGATCGTCATGAACAAAGGTAAAATCGAGGAAATGGGCACAGCCGAGCGCATTTACCGCCAACCGCAACAAGCTTACACCAAGCAACTTATAGCTGCTATTCCGGCGGGTAATTTGGAACGCATTCGGCAACAGCAATTAGGCCGCCAAGCAGCAGACAAGAGTGCCTAATACCATTTTTCTCAAGATGTGCTGATGAAGTCTGAGCCCACCCTTAGTAAGGGGGGGGTTGGGGGGGTAATATCTAGCGCTACTTTATGAAATTGGTATAAATTTTCGATCGCGAGGCTCACCGCAGATTAAGGCCCACTTACACAGATTAACGCAGATTATTTGGGAGCATCTCAGTTTTGTAAAAAGCATTTTTTTTATTGTAGTGCGAGCGTCCCCGCTCGCGTATTGTACTCGCTCGCGGGGACGCTCTGTAAATGCAAAACTGAAATGCTCCCGATTATTTCAATATCTGCCCGCGATTGGCAATTTTATCGGGAATTGCTCGCCCGCGTACCTCAATAAGATTTGGTTCGTAGTGCGGACTTTAGTCCGCTTTCGTTCTGCGGACTAAAGTCCGCGCTACGAACCCTTTTTGTGTTGCTAATCGACCGGACATGATATCATTTAATAATGCGCTTCTAATTTACTGTAGATAATAAATTGTTGTGTCGGGACTAGCTAAATTAGGCCAAATGTCCAATGACTGACAGCAATGTTTAGTGCATTATGAGAAATAAACCCTCTAAGCCTGTTGGAAAAAAAATATAAAATAGGTGCGTTAGCTATCAAAACTCACTAGCTAATTGCGTAAATATACTGATTTTGCTTGTTGGAGTGCTGAGATTCAGGTAAGACTTACAATGCTAAAATTCGCAATCTTAAAATATTTTACACTATTTAAACATTTTTATTGTAAGTTCTCAACAGCCAATATTCCTCTTAATTTTGGAGTGAACAAATGACAGATTCAGTTCATATCAAAAAAACAAATAATAAATTGTTGCACTTTCTACAAATGCGGTTGAGAAAAATCACGATCGCAGAAGTCAACAGAAAACAAAAGACCAAATCCAGAATGCTGTATAAAAAAAACATCAGCTTAGGGACGATCGCCCGCAGCAGCCCATTCTCAGTTTTGATAGTCGCACTGCTTGTACTAAACGGGTTGCTGGTAGCTGGCGGTGCCTGTGGTTTGTACGATCGCCCGATCGCCCTGGGATTTTTGGCAATAGCAAATATTGTCCTGCTGGCTGCTGCTGCGGCGCGATCGAACGCCTCTGCTGCTAAGAAAAACGATCGCCAATCCAGCAAATCCGACGATGGCGATCGCTTTTTTAGTCTCTCGCCAGATATGCTGTGCGTCATTGGTTTTGACGGTTATTTCAAACGCATCAACCCAGCAGCCGAAAAAATCCTCGGCTATTCCCCAGCAGAAATGGTTGGCCAACCCTTCATTGAATTCGTGCATCCAGACGATCGCCAAGCTACCCTAAAACAAGCTGAAAGCATTGCCACAGGAAATAATAGCGTTGGGTTTGAAAACCGCTGGCGGTGTCAAAATGGGTCTTACAAGTGGATAGCCTGGAATGC
>JBBSNU010000158.1:0-9321 GCA_038260455.1 Chroococcales cyanobacterium
CATCGCAAAAAAGATTTTTTTTACAGTGCGAGCGTCCCCGCTCGCGAGGTGTATAATACTCGCGAGCTCTTAAGCTCGCACTACAATAAAAAAAATGCTTTTTGCAAAACTGAGATCCTCCCGATATTTTTAATAATTGAAAGCGAATAAATGTCATTGCTCGTCTAATTTTTTATTGCCAATTCCTAATTTATTCGCCCAAATTAGAACTCCTACCAGTTAAATTCGATCGCACGGGAATTTCAATCACAAACTCCGCTCCTTCTCCCGGTGTCGAAATACAGCTTAATCGACCGCCGTGCCGATCGACTACAATCGAGTGAGAAATCGACAGTCCCAAGCCAGTACCCTTGCCCACAGGCTTAGTCGTGAAAAATGGGTCAAATAGCCTCGATCGCACCGACTCCGGTATCCCCCCGGCGTTGTCGGTAATAGATACCGCTACGAAGCCCGCAGCAGCCGGATAAGTCCGAATCGCGATCGCGCTCCGATGTCGATCGCACTCCTGGATCGATCGCCCTTTGTCCCGTTCTTCCAAAGCATCGATCGCATTAATCAAAATATTCATAAATACCTGATTCAACTCGCCCGGAAAACACTCAACTTGTGGCAGTTCATGGTAATGTTTAATTACCTGAATCGCCGGACGGCTGCTGTGAGATTTCAACCGATTTTGCAAAATCATCAAAGTGCTGTCAATTCCCTCGTGAATGTTGGCAGACTTCCCAGCCGACTCGTCCAAGCGGGAAAAGTTACGCAATGATTTAACAATCTCGACAATTCGCTCGGTTCCTACCTGCATAGAAGTAAACAATTTCGGGAAATCTTCAACAATATAATCTAAATCTATGGCATCAACTTTATCCAAAACTTCCGCCGGAGGATTGGGACAGTATTGCTGGTAAACTTTAATCAATTCCAGCAAATCTAAACTGTAAGTGCGAGCCGGACTCAAATTGCCGTGAATAAAGCTGACGGGGTTGTTAATTTCGTGAGCGACACCAGCAACTAACTGACCCAAACTCACCATTTTTTCATTTTGAACGAGTTGAGCTTGAGTGGTTTTGAGTTTATTAATTGCTGCTTCCAACTCTAGTGCTTTTAAGCGTTCTCGCGCTTCCGATTCCTGCAAAGCTAACTCGACTTGTTTGCGATCGACAATTTCAACTTGTGCTTGCTCGAACAGCGTCGATTGCTGGATCGCGATCGCCAACTGCACGCTAATTTGTTTGAGACAGTCCACCTCATTTTCCAGCCAGCGGCGGCAGCCCGCGCACTCGTGTGCAATCAATAATCCCCACAACTTCTCGCCTTGCAAAATCGGCACTACCAAATTAGCTCGCACCTGAAATTGACTTAATAAATTAATATGGCACTCGGAAAGACCGGCTTTGTAAATATCATCCACAACTACAGTGCGGCCGTGTTTGTCAGCAGAAGCATAGCTGGATTGAAAGCAGGAATCTTTAAGAGTTATTCCCAGAAGCGATTGCCAATTTTCTCCCACCGACTCCACAGTTACAAAACCGCTCCAATCAAGATTAAACTGATAAATAATTGTCCGGTCTGTATCCAAAAAATGCCGTACTTCCGCCACAGCTTTTGTCAAGATTTCTGCTAAATTCAGAGAAGAGCGAATGCGTTCCAGCATCCCTACCACCAAACGTTCTCGCTTTAATTGCTGGCGCAAGATCGCCTCGGCTTTTTTGCGACCGCTAATATCTTCAATTACACCAATTAAATAACTCGGTTCCCCAAACCCATCTCGCACTAAAGATACAGTTACATTAGCCCAAACAAATGAACCTTCTTTACGCACAAAGCGTTTCTCAATTGAATAATTTAAAATTTCCCCAGCTAACAGTTTTTTTGCCAATTCGATATCTGCTGCTATCTCTTCCGAGTGCGAAATCTCTAAAAGATTTAGCGCTTTTAGTTCCAATGCTGAGTATCCGACAATATTGCAAAAGCCTTGATTTACATTCAAAAAACGACCGTCGGGCCACACTTTAACAATGCCGAGCGCCGCTTGTTCAAATACAGCTCGAAATCGCTTTTCGCTTTCTTGCAAACCAATTTCGGCTTTTTTGCGATCGGTAATATCCATTTCCGTCCCAAACAGCCGCACCACCTGACCCAACTCATTTTTAATAGCTTGTCCTTTACAGTTAACGTGCCGGATTTCTCCTGATGGAAAATAAATGCGGTGGTCGATGTCGAAAGTTATCCCTTCAGTCACGACCTTTTCCCAAGCTTTTGTAACCGTTTCTCGGTCATCAAGATGAATTTGCTCGAAAAGTTCCTCCATTGTCGGCGCTCGATTCAATTCTCGACCGTAAACTCGAAACACTTCCTCCGACCAAGTAATAATTTCGGTCTCTATATCGAATTCCCAATTACCCATGCGGGCAATTTTTTGCGCTGCTTGCAATTGCTCTGCGAGTTGTTGCAAAGATGCGAACAAGTGCGTTTTTTCGGCTTCTGCTGCCACGCGATCGCTGATATCTTTGTGAGTGCCTGTCATCCGCAACGGCGCACCCCATTCGTCATACTCGACTACCTTAGCCATCGCCATAATCCACTGCCAATTCCCCGCTTTGTTGAGCATTCTAAATTCAATTTCATAGATATCGGTGCGACCTTCTAAACAGGAATTCAAAGATGCCCTTACCTTCTGTATGTCATCGGGATTGAGCAAGTTTTCCCAAACTTGCACGTTATTTTCAATTTCAGTGTCTGTGTAACCGAGCATTGATTTCCACTGCGCGTCGAAATAAGTTTCGCCAGTGGCTATATTCCAATCCCACAGCCCTAAAGAGCTGCCGGAAACCGCTAGCTGCAATCGTTCTCGACTGAGTTTTAATGCCGATTCTGCCTGTTTTAGTTCTGTGAGGTCGGCAACTATCGCCATCATTCCTATTGGTTGACTGGCGCTATCTTTAATGCAGTCAGTTCGCAAGAGAACTTCTATAAGTTCGCCATTTTTAGCCTTGAGTGCAATTTCGCTACTCCAGGACAAACCTTTCCGCAGCACCTTAAATAACTTTCTCAATTCTTGAGATTTGTACATTATTCCCGGGCCGCCGGCATTATTTAGTTCTTCAACTGTATAGCCGTAGCGCTGAATAAATGCTTGATTGTGATAAATTGAACAGCCGTTCAAATCGGCGATCGCGATCGCATCGCTAGCGCTGTCTACAGCTTGAGTTACCAAGCATAGAGTCAGTTCAGCGTTTTTGCGATCGGTAATGTCAAAAATCGCTCCATCTAACCACAAAACCAGCCCTTCTCGATCGTAAGTCGGTCTGCCTCTTTGCGACAGCCACCGCACCGCGCCGTCAGCCCGCACAATCCGATATTCTACATGATACGGCTGTTTCGACTCTACCGCCACTCTGCGGAGTCGATCGAGCATTTCCTTGTCTGCTTCGTGGATGATGCTAGCAAAACTCAAGAGATTGTTGTCCACAAAATCTGCAGCCGGATAGCCGCTAATTGCCTCAATTTCATCGCTAACAAACACCATCGTCCAATCAGCATCGTACAAGCTGCGACAGATAGCGCCGGGAATATTCTCAACTAGCGATCGAAATCTGGCTTCCGTCTCCCGCAAAGCTGCTTCAACCAGCTTTAAATCAGTAATATCCAGTATCATACCTTCCCAAACAATATCCCCTTCCTGCCCTCTTGCTGTCGGAAAATCCAGTCTTTCCGGTCTCGAAACCCCTCGCATCCACTTAACTTTTCCAGAGGGCAAAATCGCGCGCCATTCCTGCTGCCACGGCTGGATATTTGCCGCAGAAACAGCAATAGATTCGTAAATTTTTACCCTGTCGTCTGGAGGAACACAATCGAACATAAGTTCAGGATTTAGCTGAATATTTTCGGGTGCTAATTCATATAAATCGCGGCAACCAGAAGAAATGTAAGGGAAAGACATTGTGCCGTCTGTTGAGAGCCGAAATTGATAAATTATTCCCGGCAAATTTGCTGCAATTTGCTGCAATCTGGCTTCGCTTTCTTGCAGAGCTAATTGTTGGCGCTTATCTTCACTAATATCTCGAATTATCCCCACGAGAATTTTACGACCGTCGGTATTTTCAAAGATCGTTTTTTTAGTAGAAATAATGTGTCCGACACCGTTGCCATCCGTAAATAGTTCCTCAGTTTCGTTTTCTTCCTCCGTCCTAAAAACTTGTTCGTCCTTCTCCCAAAAAAAATCAGCTTCTTCTTTTGGCACAAAGTCGTAATCCGATTTACCTAGCAGTTCTTCGCGCGGCTTGCCCATCAGCTTGCAACAAGCATCATTTAATAGTATCCAGCGGTGCTGTTCGTCCTTAACAAAAATTGGATCGGCAACTGCATCGATCGTATAATTCAAAAAATTTTTACTAGCTTCCAGTTCCTCTAATGCTAAAACTTTATCCGTAATATCGTTGATAGTTCCTGTCGTCCCCAGCGCCTCCCCCTGGCCAAAAATTAAAAAAACCTGCACTTCCACCCACCGAATTTCGGCATTTTTGGTAAGATATCGAATTTGATAGCAACAAGACGTTCCTTGACTTTTGCTCAGGCTTCGGGACAAATTTAAATATTGGGCTCGATCGTCAGGATGAATGTAACTCAAACACGAAGTTCCTAAGCTTTCATCAACGGTAAATCCGGTAATTTCCGTCCAAGCCGGATTCAGAAAAGTCCAATCACCAGCAATATTTGTTTCAAAAACAACTTCTTTGATATTGTCAACTATTTGCTGGTATTTTACTTTACTTTTTTGCCATTTTGCTTGCCGTTTCTCGCGGGCGATCGCGCAGCGCAGCGTCCGCACCAGCAGCCTGCTGTCTACTTGTTTTTTTACCAGATAATCCTGCGCGCCTGCTGCAATTAACTCGACGGCCAGTTCTTCCTCATCGGCGGCTGTCAGAATGACGATCGGAATATTGATCCCGCAATCTTGCAGCCGGAAAAGAGTATTGAATTTTGGGCTGTCAGGAAGTGTGAGGTCTAATAAAATTACATCAAAAATCTCGCATCTTAAAATTTCTATAGCATCTTGAAGGCGAACTACATTCGTCGTCTCAATCGATCCTCTGGGTCGGGACTCAGACAGCAGTTCTTGAATGAGTTCTGCATCTTCTGCACAGTCTTCTACTAACAGAACTTTCAAAGTAGCAAGCGTTAAAGTTGACTCACAAACAGATTTCATTTTGCTATTTTTTAATATTTAATAAAAAGGCAGCAGTGGATGCAGCTACCTAGCTTATTTTTGGATAACTTGAACCGGAGGTTTTAGAGCGCGCTGGATGCCTGCTGACCCCAGATTTATTTGTAAAATTTAGTCGATCGCATCATATTATATCGTGTCCCGTCAATTACCCTCACAAAAACCGTTCGTAGTGTGGACTTTAGTCCGCTCTTTTTTGCGGACTAAAGTCCACACTACGAACCTTACTTATTACGGCGACGGGAGACTAGATTATTGACCTCGCCCCACACCTAGCGGGCTAAAATCATCATCTTTTTATTGATATTGCAACTCTACTCTGTTTTAATTTACAACCTTTGGCAGGGAAATAGCAAGGGGCAAGGCAAAAGAGCGCGGATCGAGAAGGACTTGCGTTCCTGACTGCGAACCTAGGTCAATTACAGTGAATTTACGGAACGCGCTAGGAAATTGTCTCGGTTGAATTACTGACAAGTAACGCCCGTTTGTAGTGAGGACTTTAGTCCTATCTCTGGATCGAGAAGGACTAAAGTCCTCACTACGAACCTGATCGAGAAGGGAGCATCTCAGCGCAAGCATTTATAGTGCGAGCGTCCCCGCTCGCGTATTGTACTAGCGAGCGGGGACGCTCGCACTATAATGAAAAAATGCTTTTTGCCAAACTGAGATGCTCCCGATCAAGAAGGACTAAAGTCCTCACTACGAACCCGATCAAAAACCTAATTGTGAACTTAACTCCGGTTATCTAATTGGTCGGTTGAGTTGGCTGCTGTTTGGGTAGCACAACTGTAAATACGCTGCCTTTACCAACATTAGTGCTAATAGCAATCTCGCCGTTAAACGGTTTTAAAAGTTCAAGACAAGTATAAAGTCCGAGACCAGTTCCTGTCGGTTCTCCTTCGGTTTTTTCCTCACCTTTAGGCGGCTTTGATGTGTAAAAATGGTCAAAGAGTTTTGATAAATCTTCAGGTGCTATACCGCATCCGGTATCTGAAATATCCATGTATATGTTCGAGTCATCTTGCCGAGTCACGATAGTTAGTTCCCGGATTTTCTTTGCCCACATAGCATCCATTGCATTATTGATTAAGTTATAAAAAACTTGAGATATATAGGAATAAATTAAGGGAATGCTGACAATTTCTTCGTCATAAAAATATTTTTTTCTAATCTTATTTTTAAAATACATATTCCCTTCCAATAACTGAATTTCTCGCTGCACTAAATCGTTGATATTCACAGGCTGCAAATCTTGCTTTTGCTCTTTTCTGCTTTTCATCATCAGAGTATCCATGATCTGATTGATTTTTGTGACAGCTTGAAAAATATACTTTGTATAATTAAAAAAAGAGTCTTCTTGGATTTGTGTGGCTTTTGTTTCAATCAATTCGACGCTAGTCTGGATTACTTGCAGCGGACTTTTGAAGTTGTGCACCATGCCCTGAGTCAAACGTCCGATGATTGCTGTTTTTTCCTGGTCGATCAATTGCTTGGTTTTTTGTTCGACAAGTCTTTCTAGGTTTTGGTTGAGGTGGGCGAGTTCGAGGTTTTTTTCTTCGAGTTTTTTTTGCAAGCTGCGGATTGTCAGGTGAGTTTCAATGCGGCTCAATACTTCTTCGTGCTGGAAGGGCTTGGTGATGTAGTCAACGGCTCCTGTCTGAAAGCCTTTTACTTTATCGAGCGTATCGGAAAGGGCGCTCATGAAGATGATGGGAATGTCTCGCGTTGACTGGTCTGCTTTCAAACGCAGGCAAGTTTCAAAACCGTCAATTCCTGGCATCATGATGTCCAAAAGAATTAGGTCGGGATGGATGTATTCGATTTGCTCGATCGCGCTTTCGCCGTCTAGAGCCACTAATACTTTATAGCCGTAATTCCTTAACAGCTCGAAAAGTACGTCGAGATTGGTTTGGTTGTCATCGACAATTAGTATGATGCTTCTTTGGGAATTCTGATCGTTCATATTCAAGGGAAATATTTAAATTTTTGATTTGTGAGTTGTCAATTGTGACTTAAAATCGGATTCAAGTGATTTTCTGCGGCTCTAGAAACCCGGTTGCTTCGTAGATGCTTCTATTTGCAACCACCGTTTTAGGGCGATACTGTTCAGTTAACAGTGTTTATTTTCCGCAGATCCCCTCGCATCCCCCTTAATACCAATTTCATAAAGTAGCGCTAGATATTACCCCCCCCAACCCCCCCGCGAGTTCGGGGGGGCTAAGACTTCATCTATAGCACATCTTTAGAAAAATGGTATAAGAAGGGGGACTTTGATCGCTTCCAGTTCCCTCCTTCTTCAGGGGGGCTAGGGGAGATCGGGTTTAATGCAAGCCTATTGCCTGATTGACATTGACGATCGGGCAGTGAAATTTAACTAATTTTAAATTTTCTGTTAACTACCCTCAATTTTAGGACAAATGTTGATTCAAAAAGTCTCGAATTTGCTTGAGCTGAAATCCTTTAGTAAGTTGTCGCAGGCGATCGACGAAAGGCGCTAATTTCGGATCTGAATGTTCGAGTTTAGCAATTTCCTCCAGAATAGCTTCAATATCGCCCATTGCAGCCAATCTTAACAAGACCAAGACTGACTCTGAGCTAGGAGACACCATCGTTAACTCAGCAGCAGCAATCTCAGATGATATTTGGGGAGTTTGAGCTTTCCGTTTTTTGGTTTTTGTTCCGTCTTCGTAAATCCATTCTAGTCTCAAATGCAGGCGCAATAATTCTAAAAGCTCGTTAGTTTGAATCGGCTTGGTGAGAAAATCATTGCAACCTGCAAGTATGCTCTCTTGCCTCGTAGTCTCGTAAACGCTAGCAGATAAAGCAAGGATAACCGCATCTTTTAATTCCGGCAACTGTCGCAGCAGCTTGGTAGCTTCGCAACCGTCCATTACCGGCATCAACAAGTCCATTAAAATTAGATCCGGTAGAAATTCTTGTGCTTTTTGCAAGCAGTCTTCGCCGTCTGTGGCTTGTGCAATTTCAAAACCCAAACGAGAAAGCATCCTGTTTAGTATGGCGCGATTTACTTCGTTATCGTCCACGACCAGCACTTTCCGCTGGCGGCCGCTAAAACCGACAAGCCGGCGTTTTTCTTGCGGGGCGGGGAGTTGAGAAGACTCGGCGACTGCGGGCAAGTCTAGATCGAACCAAAATATGCTACCTTTGCCCGAGGTACTTTGAACGTGAATTTTGCTGCCCATCATCTTGACTAATTTTTGACTGATGGAAAGTCCCAGTCCGGTACCTTCGACGAAATTGTTACGATCGCCCACTTGATGAAAAGGCAAAAATATTTCTTCTAATTTATCCTGCCCGATGCCAATGCCAGTATCTTCGATTTGAAAGCGAATTTTAGCAACTGGTAATTGCTCTTTATTTGCTGCTGGAATTATCGCTTCGCGCGCTTCTTGTGTTGCCAGCGTCGCGTCTAAATTCGCGATCGAATTGATTTTTTTATGCGCTACTTTCGCTGTCAATTTCGACTTCTTGCGGTTGATTTTAGGAGATTTTTCTACCGGATTTTCTGCATAACCGACTTTGAATGTCACGCCACCGCTGTTAGTAAACTTAACTGCATTGCTGAGCAAATTAATCAAAACTTGGCGCAACCTTTTTTCGTCAACAGAAATGGCCTCTGGTAGCGCCGAAACTTGCTCGTAATTAAAGGCTATTCCTTTTTGTTTCGACCGCATTTGGAACAAATCAACAATACTTTTAACAAAGCTGGGAAAATGCACCTCGATCGGTGACAGTTCCATTTTACTAGCTTCGATTTTCGAGATATCTAAAACGTCATTAATCAGCGTTAGCAGGTGGTTGCCGCACTGGTGAACGCTGTTGAGACTTTCCTGCTGATCTGCAGTTAAATTCCGATCCGTTTTTAGCAGTTGAATGTATCCTAAAATCCCGTTCAAAGGCGTCCGCAATTCGTGGCTCATGTTGGCGAGAAAGTCGCTTTTAGCGCGGTTGGCGGATTCGGCGGCTAATGCGGCTAATTGCAGGGCGGCTTCTGCTTGTTTGCGATCGGCAATTTCGGTTTGTGCTTGTTCAAATAGGGTCGATTGCTGAATGGCGATCGCCAACTGCACCCCCAA
>JBBSNU010000159.1:0-9278 GCA_038260455.1 Chroococcales cyanobacterium
AGTCGCTTCTAAACCCGCTGCGATCGCCTCCTTCAATCTAACCAAAGTTTCGTCCCAATTACGCAGTGCAGTTTCCGAAAGTCGATCGGCCTGCAACTGGACGCTACTCGATAAATCCTCCGCCAACTCCGGCAAAGCATCGGCCGATTTTTTCAATATCTGCCGCGTCTCCTTCCCCGGTCGCGGTGCCATCAACAACCCAGTCACGGCCCCGATCGCAGAACCCACCAACAGACCGCCAATAAATAATCCTGAACGTTTAGATGACATTTTTATAACTTCTCTCTCTCCATACGTTTTAGGATAGCTTACCTCAAAGGTCGATCGCGCCTGAGCCAAAGCCTCCGCCCGAAACCCAGCAATCCCAAAAGTTGCTGAACCTGTTGCAGTTGCAATTCCAGTTGTTGATAGCGCCCTCGCAGTTGGCGGGCACCTTGCTGCCTTTTAGCCAAGAAATCCGGTGATTTGCCGAGGACATTACTGCTACAGCGATCGATTGCTGCTATCCGAACCTCCAAAAGTGCGATCGTCCGCCTGATTTTCCACACTCTCGCAGCTATATAAAAACACACCAGAGATATTAGTACATTGATAATTACAACACCCGTCAGCATTTCTCACCTATTTTTAACTACTAATATATTCCGCGTTTTGTGGCGAAATTCTAGCCCTATGTTGTAGGGACACAGCAGTGTTCATTAGTGTCAACTTAAGCCTCAAACCTGATAAATATCGCTTTTATCTGAGGCCAGATCCCCCTAAATCCCCCTTAAGAAGGGGGACTTTGAGGGAGCATCTCATTTTCGCAAAAAGCATTTTTTTTACAATGCGAGCGGGGACGCTTGCGTATCTACTCGCCATCGGGGACGATCGCACTATATGCAAAACGCCAGATGCACCAGACTTCGATCGCTTCCTGTCCCCCCCTTAGCAAGGGGGGCTAGGGGGGTTATAGGCCTAAATCGCCCGACAGAAGTCTGTGATTACATTTGACCTTAAATTAACACCAACGAACATTGTTGTGTCCCCATCAAGCGGGGTAAAATCTCAAACCTCAGACATCGCAGGCAAACAAACCTTAGTACCGCCCAAACCGCAATAACCGTTCGGGTTTTTAGCAAGATACTGCTGGTGATAGCTTTCTGCGTAATAAAACTCAGGAGCCTCAATAATCTCAGTAGTAATCTTACCGTAGCGGGCCGCCGTCAAAGCTGTCTGGTAAGCATCGCGCGAAGCTTCAGCTAGCTGTTTTTGGTTGGCTGAATAGGTGTAAATGCCCGATCGATATTGAGTACCCGAATCATTACCCTGCTTCATTCCTTGAGTCGGATTGTGACTTTCCCAAAAAACTTTGAGCAGCGTTTCGTAACTAACTACTTTCGGATCGAACACAACCAAAACAACTTCATTGTGTCCCGTCATCCCGCTGCAAACTTCGTTATAAGAAGGATTCGGAGTAATCCCCGCCGCGTAACCCGCAGCAGTCGAAAAAACTCCATTTTGCTGCCAAAATTTCCGTTCTGCGCCCCAAAAACAGCCCAAACCAAACACGGCAATCTCCATGCCGCTTGGAAAAGGAGGTTTGAGCGGATTGCCGTTAACAAAGTGAGTTGCCGGTACCGCTATCTGCTCTGCCCGTCCCGGCAAGGCCTCTTGGGCAGAGGGCAGGCTCGACTTTTTGCCAAATCCAAATAACACCATAAATTTGTGAGGGCGATCTCTGATAAACGTCTTTACCTTACTTAATAATATCAGATATTCACTGAAAATAGTGGCACTTTTGAAAGTAGGCGCTAAAGAGCACGAGGCAGAATTGTTTTTCCGAGTGTTTTTGGTGATACGGCTCACATCCAATGCAGCTTTCAATCACATTAAGCAGTGCTATATGTCACAAAAAACAACCTAAAATATCACTTATTGTTGAGGAGTAAATCACGCAGATTTTAGGCAAAATAGCCGATTATTAAATTATGGGGTTGTAGTAGAAGTTATTCAAGACAATTTCTAGGGAGTGTTGAGAAATGGCAATTAAATCTTGCAGTGAACCTTTAAAGCCTAATCCGTTTATTACTTACCGCGATCCGATTACAGGTAAGTGGATTGTGATCGATCAGAATTTGTCGAAAGCAGCGGAAAATGCACAGCTAGCAGCAGCTTGATATTTCTTTGTGATTCGAGCTGGAAATAAACAATGTTTGGCAACTGATTGGGCACATAAATTTAGAGGTTTCCGATGATTAAGCAAATCATATCATGTCGAGCAATTTTTCCTGGTAAAATTGGGAGCATTTCATTTTTGCAAAACTGAGATGCTCTCCTTTATTATTATGGGTTTGATGCGGACTAAAGTCCTCACTACGAACCTATTTGATTGTTTTTATGCGAGAGCTAATGAATTCTAATTTTCAGCATTGTTCATCTCTTTTCGCAGTTCCAAGTACCGATAGAGATATTCCGAAATTATCCCGTGCAAAAACAAGTCGCGCGCTGCATTAAACGGACTGTTTGGCGCTAGCGGATGGCGGTTCACAATTACATGATTCCAATCGCAATTTCCCGTAATTTCGCTGACGTACACTCCGAAGTTTTCATCTAACTGAAGCGACATCACTGCTCGCGCAAATTCGTCGCTAGTCAAACACAGAGAATAAAATACTTTAAACAATTCGATCGCAGATTCTAAATCTAGAATCCTCAGCCACCTGCGTTTCTCAAAATCTATTGCAACTTCCACAGGTTGAATGCTATCATAATTAATCCCCCGTTTTTTGACAAGCTGCAACCAGTTGGGATTTGTCAGCATTGCCTGGTTGTAATCCCAGACAAAGTTATAGAGAATTAAGTCGTGTTCGAGAAACGCATTGTCAGCTAAATCGCTCACTGTGCGCGGATAAAGTTTTGACTTTTCAATCTGGGTGTCCGGGCCGTTATCAATCAAGAAGTTGATAATGTTAGAGCCCGCGTTTATGTGCCGCACAATTAAATAACAAGCTTCTGGCGAAACAAAGTTATTTAGGAAAAATGCAGCCGATTTGTGCATTAAAGTGTAAGCGCGAAATTGAAAGGGCAATAGGCGCTTTGTTGTCATAATTACCGCCAGCAACAAGTTAGCAATTACTTTGATCGGGATGAGCAAATAATTGCGAGTCCAGCTTTGCAAATCCCGGATCATGTATGCTTTTGCAACTAAATCGACTGGAATCGATCGATCGCAAAATAGGACATCCCAAACATTCGGATCTCGGCGGTTGTAGGGTTTCGTAGCATAAGGGATTTTTCGCTCATCCGGGAGATTTTCCGTATCTTGTTTTTGCAGCTTTTGCATTAGCGGATTTCCTCCAATTGCAGCAAATATAAACGAGCAGTAACGCTGGCGGTTTTGACAATGCGGCGGGCGATGTCATCCGTCATCCATTCGGCATTAATCAAATTTTCTAATTTCGCTAAATGCGACTCGTCATTAACTCCATGATAAGCTAAAAACGATACTTGTTCGTCTTGCAAACCGAGAGTTTCCTTAATTTCTTTTGCCCACTTTAGGGCCAACCGATTGCCCAATCCTTCGATGATAAACATACTGCCAATTAAATCAACCGGATTTTCCCGCGATGCTTGCTGGAAGATAAAAGCTGATAGGGCTTCGCTGCCAATATTCTTATCATATTCCACAATTTTTGACAACTCGCCGCCGACAGAAACATAATTTTTTTCTAGCATTTGATAGTCGCGATGTTCGTCTTGGGCGTGCCCTATAAAAGTCGATCGCAAACGAAAGTCAGTCATGTTAGAAGCAGCGCGCGCAATCCAGCGAGCACCCTCGACAACCTGCGGGCGGAGATTGCACAGCAATGCTTGATAGTCTTCTATTGTAAACTCTCCCCGGTACAATTTACGGACAATGGGAACGGAACGAATTTCGCGATCGAACTTCAGCCAAATCCAGGCTAACTCCCGCAACAAATAAGCTTGCGGAGAGTGGGGCTGTTGCGGTTTAACACTTTCGAGAGGCGAAGCTTCGGGAAGATCAACGGATTTAGACAGTTGAGAAATCATAGGTTTATTGGTATTTTCCACAGCAGTTAACATCATGTAAGCTGTTGTAAATCTGCCGCTTTCCGGTACGAAACAAAAGATTTTTTGTCCGGGCTGCAATTTGCCAGAATTGAACAATTCTTCTAACATTAAATAAATTGAGGCGCAGCCTGTATTTCCCCTGGTGTACAAGTTGGTAAACCATTTTTCTTCAGGAATCATGCAGCCTGCTTGTTCCAGAAGTTCGACAATTTGTCCCCGGAAAAAGTGAGAGGAATAGTGGCACAGCAGCCAGTCGATTTCCTGCGGAAAAACTCTCCCTGCTTTAATCAATCTCAGCCAACCTTCAACGCCTAATTTCATTACATTGTCGAGCAAGCGAATATTTTGCCGCAAGTCAAAAGCTCCGGCTGCGGCTGCATCGAGGTAGGAGGAATAATCTAACCAGCTTTTGGTTGCTGTTTCGTTTGCTAATCCTGAATACATACAAACTGGATAGGCGTTGGCGTGGGAAATCAATTCAATCCATTCTATTTTTAAGCTAATTCCTGTCGCGTTGGGATGGTTTTGGAGCAAAAATGCTCCCGCGCCGTCGGAGAGCATCCAGCGCAGAAATTCTGTATCAAAAGGTAGGGGTTTTCCGGCTTTGACTGATGTTTCTGCTTCAAATTTGGTGTTTTTGAACAGGCGCGAGGGAAATTCGGATGCTACGGCGATTGCTGTTTGTTTTTTGCCGAGTTCGAGTTGAGATGCGGCGTAATTTAAGGCGGTAATTCCGGCACAGCAAACTCCTTGAGTGGAAACTATTTCTAGGGGAGATAATTCTGAAAGTTCGCCGTGTACTGTGCTGGCAAATCCCGGTACTAATAAGTCTGGTAAAGTGGTGGCGCAGGCTAATAAGTCGATCGCCCCTGGTTCCAAATTTGCCTGGGCGATCGCATCCCGGACGGCAAAGGCTGCCATTTGGCTGTTAGAATACAGTGTTTGCTGCTGTTTGTCGATCGCGTAATAGCGCTGTTTAATCCCGTTGCTGTTGAGAATGCGCTGTCTGACTCTCGAAGGGCGATCGGCAATTTTGCCGAGATACTCTTCCATCTCATCATTATTAATTGGTTCTCCCGGCAAAAATTTTCCAATCCGATTGATATAAGCACTGTGCATGGCGTAAACCTCTAAAGTTGCTAATTTAGTCTGGTTCGTTGTTTTGTTAAATCAAGCCAGAAAATATCTAAAATTGATTGTGCTTTGTGAAGTAGTGAACTTGCAAGGAGGAACCAGCTATCTTGTAGAGTCGGCGGAAATCAGGCAAGTTGAGCAATAGCGGCAACAAGTAACCTGAAGCGGGGTGAAGTTTTTTGTAAAATTGAGCCAATATGTAACTAGAGTTCCTTCGCAGCTTCCCGAGTGAAATGGATATTGACAAACTAGATGCTTGGTATTCTCAATCTCAACGCCGCACGGCTGTTTCGCTGTTGATGAAACGAGTAGGCGTAACTCGCACTAGGGCTGAATGCTTTATACGGCTTTGGGTTTACTTATCAGTGAAACAGCTTCAGGAAAGCCAGCCCCGCCTCAAACCGCCGCTGGCGAAACTGGAATTGCTAGCAACAGAAGTGCAGTGCACTCACCGGGAAGCAGCAGAACTATTTTACTCGGATTCCGATCGCGGGAGCGATCGCGCCGCCGGAATGATGTTAGATAAATTAGCAGCACTCGGATTAATCGCAAAACACTTTGATGGTAACGCTACGACAATTGAAATTCAACCAGTTTCAGAAATTTTAGATACTCCGCAGCCCGAAAATCCAGTCAAACTCAAATTAGATGATTTTAACCCTCGATGCGACGCAATCCCCGTTGCAAATTTACTAGCAACTTATTATAACTGGATGAACCGCAGCACGAACGCAGTTCCCCAAAAGATTGCTAAAGTTATTCGACTTTCGGCTGGTCAATATTCAAAAGGAATACGAGTTTTGCGTCGCTGCGACAATCTCAATCCAGTCGGGTTTTACTTACTTTATCCCACCGCTAGCGAATCGGACGTTAATTTTTTTAGTGCTCCCAGCAAAAGCCTACACTTAAGTTCTGTTTCTGAGATCGATCCTTTCAACATGGCGCTACCAGGAGATGAGAATTGCCAGTCAATATTTGTTCGCTGTTGGGTTATCGATCCTAAATACTTGGAAGAATACCGGATTACTTTGATTGAAGATGCACAAAAAATTCTAGTTGAAATGCAAACAGATTTCCCCAATATTTGCGACTTGTACACGCTAATTCTTCATCCCAGTTATGAAAAAATGTCTTATGCTGTGGGTTTCCAAAAGACTAATAGTGATGCTCAGTTATCTGTTTATTGGATGTATTTAGCGTTGGATAGATTTTTAGCGCTGGATGTCAAGGAAGCGCTGAAAAATTTGTGAGTAAGAAAGAAACCCCGTTTGAGTCGGCGGTTGAAACCGCCCCTACACAAACAATGTGTGCCTCCGCAGACTCAAGAAGATCACGTAATTTCAACCGCCCATTCTTCAACCCCTCTGAGCTCGGGTTTTGTCTGTATAGACGCGGTTTCAACCGCCGTGTCTTCCCAGTTTACAAAATTTCACGACCGAGATAAGATTGCAGCACTTCCGGCACTTTTACCGTCCCATCCGGCTGCTGGTAATTCTCCAAAATAGCGGCCATTGTCCGCCCGATAGCTAAACCAGAACCGTTGAGCGCGTGCACAAATTGAGTACCTTTTTTCCCCGCTTCTTTAAAACGAATATTCGCCCGCCGCGCTTGAAAATCTGCGACGTTGGAACAACTCGAAATCTCGCGGTATTTGCCCGCAGAAGGCAGCCAAACCTCCAAATCATAAGTTTTTGCCGCCGCGAAACCTAAGTCACCGGTACAAAGCTCGATCGTCCGATAAGGCAATTTCAGCGCCTGCAAAACTCCCTCAGCATCCTGCACAAGCTTTTCGTGCTCTGCCTCAGAGGTACTCGGATGCACAAGTTTTACCAATTCCACCTTATTAAATTGGTGCAACCGAATCAATCCCCGCGTATCTTTGCCGTAACTTCCCGCTTCCCGGCGAAAACAAGGAGTAAAAGAACAGTGATAAATTGGTAACTGTTCCGATGTCAATATTTCACCTCGATACAAATTGACAACCGGAACTTCGGAAGTAGGAATTAACCACAAATCGTCTTGATCGCACTTAAAACTTTCTTCAGCAAATTTGGGCAATTGACCTGTTGCTGTGAGGGATTCAGTGTTAACTAAAAGTGGGGGAATCACTTCTATATAACCAGCTTTCGTGTGGCGGTCGAGCATGAATTGAATAATCGCTCTTTCCAGGGCTGCACCGGCCCCAATTAAGGTGACAAAGCGGGGCCCAGCGATTTTTACTGCCCGTTCAAAGTTGAGAATTCCTAATTTTTCGCCGATTTCCCAGTGCGGCAAAATATCGGGATTTTGGGGAATGTATTCGTCTCCCCAACGCCGGATTTCGATGTTTTCTTCTTCATTTTTGCCCAAGGGCGTTGCTTTGCCCGGCAAGTTCGGTAATGGCAACAATAACGCTTCTATTTGAGCTTTTAAGTCTTTTTCCTCTGCTTGCAATTCGTTCGACTGCGTGCCGACTGCGTTGCCTTCTGCTTGCAAAGTCTGAATTTCGGGGGATTCGAGGGGTAAACCCGATTTTCTTTTTTGACCGATGAGTTTGGCTATTTCGTTGCTGCGGGCTTGCAGTTGCGATCGCTTGCCTTCCAACTCCCGCTGCTGTTTGTCTAATTGCAAAATCGGCTCGATTTCATAGTTACCTCCGCGCAGGTTGAGGCTTTCTTGCACGGCTTGCGGGTTTTCTCGGATTAATTTGAGGTCTAGCACAGATTTATTCTAAATTTTCAATTTTATAAGGATTTGCGATCGGAAACCCGATTTCGTGGAAAATATTGGCTTTCGCAAGCATAAATCTACGAATTCACAGGCTTTCTGAGGATTCTTGCGTCTGTCTTATCTTAGGTTAACAGGGACTATATCCTCAGACATACAAGCTTTGGCAATCATTTAGCACCTAATCTATAACTTATTCTCATTAAAATTTGTCGAGGGTGTCACCCATGATGGGTGACACCCCACAAAATGATGCTATACTAAGCACATTAGTAGATGCACCCTGATAATTTTCTCCCCTAACCAGCGATGGTGAGGGGCTTTTTGTTTTGGGGCCCACAGGAAAGCCGAGACGGGGTTATTGACACGGGCGATGTAAGCACCGGTGCGTCGCTGTAAGATTGTCGATATTTAGCTAGAGATTTTTGATGGCGACGCACCCTACGACTTCTGGTATTCAACCCGCGTCGGCGGGTTTTGTTTGTATAGACGCGGTTTCAACCGCCCAGTCTTCTTACCTATTCTGTTTCCTAGAAATATTTTCCAGCGAAGGCGGCATTCAATCCTACGCCCGAGACATCCTGAAAGCTTACCTGTCACTAACCGCAGCCAACAACTTGGCACCACAAGCAGAAGTTTTGCTATTGCGAGATTCTCCTGATTGCCAAAATCCCTTCGAGTCAAAAAATCTCAAATTCTCTTACCTAAAAACTTATCCCGCTTGGCTTGGTCGTCTTAAGTTTGCCGCAAAATTGCTAACTTGTTTGCTGCAAAAACGACCGGAACGGGTTTTTTGCGGTCACATCAAACTCGCACCGCTAATTAAAACTTTATGCCAGCCGCTGGGAATTCCCTACACAATTTTAACTTACGGTAAGGAAGTTTGGGAACTGCTGCCATCAAAATATCAAATAGCAATGAGAGAAGCTGACAGCATTTGGACGATTAGCAGGTACACGCGCGATTGTACTTGCGAACTTAACAATTTAAATCCCGACAAATTCCAAATAGTGCCTTGTACTGTAGATGAAAATATATTTACGACTGGGCCCAAACCGCTGCATTTATTACAAAAATACGATCTGGTTGGTGCTAAAATATTGATAACTGTGGCTAGATTGCGATCGCACGATACTTATAAAGGTGCCGATGTCACAATTCAAGCTTTGCCGGAAATTGCCAAAAGTTTTCCCAATGTGAAATACTTAGTTATTGGACGCGGGGACGATCGCCCTAGATTAGCAAAAATCGCCCAAGATTTGGGAGTTGCCGAAAAAGTAATATTTGCGGGTTTTGTACCGACAGCAGATTTAGCAGCACATTACCAGTTGGCGGATGCTTATGTAATGCCCTCCCAGGAAGGC
>JBBSNU010000160.1:0-9257 GCA_038260455.1 Chroococcales cyanobacterium
GCTTCTTGCTTCTTCCTTCTTCTGAATGCAGAAAATTGAGTATTTGAAACATAATTCAGAGAACAAAGCGTCTTGAGGCTTTATGATCATGACTGTGTGTGGTGTGAAGTGAAGGAGTAAGATGACTGCCGACAGCCAACTAATCTCCGGTAAGGTAATTCGAGCGATCGCGAGACGCGGTTTTGGGCCTGTCCTCGACGGAGACAGACGCATAACTCGTTCTCTACAGAGTCTCGACGGAGAATTTTTCAAGCGGCTATTTGATATCCTGTTTTCCTCATCGGTTCTGCTCCTGTTTGCTCCGGTTTATCTGCTTTTGGCTCTCTCGATCGCCTTAAGCTCGTCCGGGCCTATTTTTTACGTACAGGAACGAGTAGGCAAAAACCGTAAAATGTTTTATTGCCTTAAATTCAGAACGATGGTGGAAAATGCGGACGATATATTGCTGGAAATTATGGAAAAATCTCCGCATTTGCGTCAAGAGTTTGAGGACAATTTCAAACTCAAACAAGACCCTCGAATTACCTGGATTGGAAGATTTTTACGAATGACCAGTTTGGACGAATTCCCCCAGTTTTGGAATGTTTTAAAAGGAGATATGAGCGTCGTCGGGCCGAGACCTTTAGTTGAAGAAGAACTGCCGAAATACGGCCGTTACATCAACAAAATTCTCACCATCAGACCTGGAATTACAGGCTTGTGGCAAGTGTCCGGTCGCAACGACATCCCCTATCCCCAGCGAGTCCAAATCGACCTCTATTACGCCAAGGACAAAAACCTTTGGATGGATATGTGGATTCTTTTCAAAACAATTGGAGTTGTGATTTTTCCCAAAAATAACGGCGCATATTAATTATTGTCCGCAGTCAGCAATCGGTAGTTAGTTTTGTTTGTTACTGGCCGCTGATGCTGACTACTGACAGCAAGTGGCAAACTCTTTGTCAAAACATTCACAGTTTGTTGATGACGATCGCACAATTGTGAGTTAATCTAGAGCTTGAGAATACGATCGCCAGAGAACAACAGCCTCTGGCAGGAACGTCCCAAATTAATTAACACAGCCTGTCAAAGGAAAATGAAATGACGCAACGCAAGCGAGCGCTAATAACAGGTATTACAGGTCAAGACGGCTCCTACTTGACCGAATTACTTTTAGATCAAGGATATGAAGTTCACGGCATTATCCGGCGGAGTTCTAGTTTCAATACCGATCGCATAGATCACATTTATGTCGATCCTCACAGCGCGGACGCAAAGTTATTTCTGCACTATGGCGACTTAACCGACGGCACTACTCTGCGCCGGATATTGGAAGAAGTTCAGCCGGTAGAAATTTATAACTTAGGCGCTCAATCCCACGTCAGAGTCAGTTTTGACTCGCCGGAATATACGGTTGACACAGTAGGAATGGGAGTATTGCGCCTGCTAGAAGCAATTCGGGACTACCAGCGCCGCACGGGCATAGAAGTGCGGTTCTATCAAGCAGGTTCTTCGGAAATGTTTGGTTTGGTGCAGGAAGTTCCACAGAAGGAAACAACTCCTTTTTATCCCAGAAGTCCCTACGCCTGCGCTAAGGTTTACGCTCATTGGCAAACAGTAAATTATCGCGAATCTTACGGACTTTTTGCCTCCAACGGCATCTTGTTCAACCATGAATCTCCGCGCCGAGGCGAAACTTTTGTAACTCGCAAAATTACTCGCGCCGTTGCCAGAATTGTCGCCGGCAAGCAGAAAAAGATTTACTTGGGCAATCTCGATTCCAAGCGGGACTGGGGCTATGCTAAAGACTACGTGCGGGCGATGTGGCTGATGCTGCAACAAGACAAACCCGACGATTATGTCATTGCTACCAACGAAACCCATTCGATTAAAGAATTTCTCGATTTGGCCTTTAATTACGTCAATTTAGATTGGCAAAAATATGTCGAATTTGACGAACGTTACTTGCGTCCGGCAGAAGTCGAACTGTTGATTGGCGATTCGACTAAGGCTCGCAAGCAGTTGAATTGGGAACCTTCTGTAACTTTTGAAGAGTTAGTAAATTTAATGGTAGATGCTGACATTAAAGCTCTCGAAAAGCAGGAACGAGGTTCTGGTAACGGATTTGATTGATGCGCGACACTAAGCAGTCACCGCGACTGCTTGACAGCTATTTTCGTTCAACAAACAAAATTTGTAGTTGGGCGATCGCTCGCCCTAGTTGAGTTAATTTAGATCCACTAGGGCGAGTTTGGTTATATTTTTACTGAGCAGGAAAAACAAGCGCGATCGCTCCAAGTTGTGTAGCGGTGGCATTTTTAGACAGAAAATTGTCGATCGACCTTTATTGAAAATCAATCACCAGGATAAACTTATGACAAGCTTGGATTTAAGCAGCAAGCGCATTCTAGTCACCGGTGGCGCGGGTTTCCTAGGCCGTCAGGTAATCGACCAGTTAGTCAAAACAGGGGCGGATGCTGATAAAATTTCGGTAACGCGATCGATCGACTGCGACCTCCGCGTCATGGAAAACTGCAAGCGCGCCGCCGACCAACAAGACATCATCATACACTTAGCAGCCCACGTCGGCGGCATCGGTTTAAACCAACTCAAACCGGCAGAACTATTTTATGACAATTTGATGATGGGCGCGCAACTAATCCACGCAGCCTACGAAGCAGGAGTCGAAAAATTCGTCTGCGTCGGTACAATTTGCGCCTATCCCAACTTAACCCCAGTTCCATTCAAAGAAGACGACCTTTGGAACGGATATCCCGAAGTAACCAACGCACCTTACGGAATAGCAAAGAAAGCCTTATTAGTGCAACTGCAATCCTACCGCCAGCAGTACGGATTCAACGGTATCTACTTGCTACCAGTAAATTTGTACGGCCCGGAAGATAACTTTGACCCAAAAAGTTCCCACGTCATCCCCGCATTAATTCGCAAAGTCTACGAAGCCCAAGAAAGGGGAGACAAAACACTGCCAGTTTGGGGAGATGGCAGCCCCAGCCGCGAGTTTTTGTATTCCACAGATGCCGCGCGCGGAATTGTGATGGCGGCTCAATCTTACAACGAATCTGACCCGGTTAATTTGGGAACGAATAGTGAAGTTAAAATTCGCGATTTAGTGGAAACGATTTGCGAATTGATGGGATTTGAGGGAGAAATTGTTTGGGAAACAGACAAACCGAACGGTCAGCCGCGCCGCTGTTTGGATACTCAAAGGGCTAAGGAAAGGTTTGGTTTTGTGGCTGAGATGGAGTTTAAGGAAGGGTTAAGAAATACGATTGATTGGTATCGTAAACACGCAGTTTAAGTGTGAAAAAACCCGGTTTATTCAAGAAGCCGGTTTTTTTTAGACTCGGCGGTTGAAACCGCGACTACACAAACGATGTCCGCCTCCGCGGACTAAGAAATTATACGAATCGATTGACGACCGGGGCGGGTTCTGGCAAAAATATTTTTTGGAACACGTTTATTGTAAAATAAATTATTTTCACAATAGGTTTATTTTGGAATGGAACTGAACCAGCAGAAAGAACTTTTGAGCAAAGCTTATGTACGTGCCATTGCAGCAGTAGGAGGTTTTTCTGTCAGTCAGCCAGAAGTAGATGACGACAGCATTGATTTGAAGATTGTGGCAAGAGGCGGTGAGGGAGTAGTTTTTTCCCCTGAGCTTAACTTACAATTAAAATGTACCTCAAGGGATGTACTCGACGCGCAGTTCATCTGATATCCGGTGAGGATAAAAAACTATAGGGATTTGATCATCAATTCCCAGGTTCCGCGCCTGTTAGTGGTAGTTTTAGTACCGGAAAATCTAGAAAACTGGTTGCAGCAGTCTGAAGACGAAATGTGCATGAGGTATTGCGCCTACTGGGTGTCGCTGCGGGGGTGGCCAGAAAGACTCAATACAGCGAATGTAACAGTTGAGTTATCCCGCTCTAATCAGTTCACAGTAGAGGCTCTAAAGTCTATTATGCAGCGTCTTAGTCAAGGAGGTTTACCGTGAAAGTAACTGTAAAAGACAAGGAAATTTTTCAAAATATAGATCCAAATGTGTTAGCAGAACACTTAGAGACAAATGGCTGGCAAAAAGTTGCTTTAGTTTATGAGAATACTTGGATTTGGCACAAAAAGAATGATGTCGGTCAGATTTTTGAAATCAAGCAGCCTGTGAGACAAGAATTTGATGCTCCTCAGCTTATTGCGGAAGCTTTTAAGACGCTAGAAGTGATAGAAAATCGTTCTCAGCTAGACATTCTCAGCGATTTAATCACTACTTTACCTAATGTGGCAATCTCGGGATGGATTAATAAAGTACACGAGGCAGAATCTCCGGCAAAAATTACATTAATGGGATTTGTCGTGGGGAAGCTGAGAAAAATTTATCTGGAATTGAGCGGATCTGATTATCAGTTGGCCCTCAAGGCTTATGAAGCGCGATCGCCAGTTACCTGTTTTGGTGATTTAATTAAAGAAAATGACTGTTTCGTGCTAAACAATCCGCAGAATTTTGCTCTGCTGACTGAGGCAGAATTAATCAAATAGTTTGGGACATCCTGGTTGTGGTACAATATCAATCAAAAATTATTGTGCCGATCGCATTACAGGAAAACAGGTTGTGCAAACTTTAAAATTAGGTGCATCGGGTTCCGATGTTGTGAAACTTCAAAAACGCTTGCTGGAGTTAGGGTTGAATCCAGGGAGTGTAGACGGTAAATTTGGGCCGAAAACTGAAGCATCCCTCAAACAGTTTCAAACCAATCAAAAATTTTTGGCAGACGGCATCGCGGGCCCCAAAACCCTCGCTGCTTTGTTCCCCAAAGAACCTTTGGTATCGTCACTTTTATCGTACAGGGCGATCTACCTAATCTTAGAATTTGAGGTTGGCGGCGGGCGGGAATACTACGAAAGCCTGTTGCAGCGTCCAACTTGGCCGGAAGGAGCATCGGGAATTACGATCGGCATCGGCTATGATCTGGGTTACAATACTGTAGAAGTTTTTAATCAAGATTGGAATAAATTAGCGGATGCTGACCAAAAACGTTTGAGTAACTGCTGCGGGTTGACAGAGGATGCAGCAAAAGAACGTTTAGCTAGTGTTAGAGACATCATTGTTCCTTGGGAATTAGCTTGGGAAGTTTTTAATATTGTCACAGTGCCGAAATTTTACAATCTGACAAAAGAAGCATTTCCCGGTTTTGAACAATTACCCGCAGATGTTCAAGGAGGATTGGTAAGTTTGGTGTTCAATCGCGGCACGAGTATGCAGGGAAACCGTCGCCTAGAAATGCGTGTAGTTCGCGATTTGGTCACGAAAAAGAATGTGAATAAAATTGCTGAACAAATTCGCAAAATGAAACGAATTTGGCTGGGAACGAGCATTGAAAAAGGGATGAATAGACGGCGGGATGCGGAAGCCGATTTAATCGAGGAAAGTGCTTAAATATCCTGTCTTCTGTTATGATAAAAGCGATGTTATCCCCCGCACAAAACCTCGGCGAACAAGTCAATGATTGGGAATTTATCGAGTTGTGGGTAGATCCGATTGTTTTCCCGCCTCTGATTCTGATGTTAGTGGATGGCAAAAATAGTAAGTGTGGTATTTACGAGCCATCCCTGAATTATAAACTGCTGTTTTTAAGCTCAAGTTACGATGAGGCTCACTCGTGGCTACTGGAAGATGAATATGAGCGAGTTGATGGGAGGCTTTTAGCCTCGGAAATAGTTTGAGTGAAGAATAATTAGGGCGATCGGCCTTTAGGACAAAAAGGGCGATCGCTTTTGATATAAGGTTATGGTAAACTAAGTCGCAAGTTTCTTATCTAATGACTTGATGGGTGTGATTAACCGCGAAACGAAGCGATTAAAGATCAATCTGTTAACATTGAGAGAATAGGTAATCCATCAGATGTCCAATTTTCTACAATATTGTCCACCAACCATGATTGCTCAAATCCTTGAAATTTTTTGTGAATATCCTGTTCTCTTGTGACAATTTGGAGAAAGTCAAAAATTTGTTGACTCCTTTTTTCTGCAAATATCTCTTGTTGATGTTCAGGTACAGATGCAGCAAACGTTAAAACAAGGATAGAGCGATTCCAAATATGTGCACCAAGTCGATTAGTCAAAAGGCGTAGTGTTCGCTTTTCGTCTGGACTAAAACGAGTTTCGTTAAGCCTAGTCACATAGATGGTTGCATAAATCTGAGCTAAATTAACTTTAGCCCGTACTAAAGATAGGTAGGCTTCATCACAGGCTTCGTCATCCTCAGCTAATCCAGGTGTATCTATAAGAGACACATCGCCTAGAGGACTTTTGTAAGCATAATGCTCAACAATTTTTGTACAAGCTTCATACTCTGAAGTCTCAGCAATATAACTACCAAACGTGGCATTGATAAAGCTTGATTTACCAACACCTGTCCGTCCTACTAGCAGAAATTTACGCATACTTTACCAACGGAACAACCCACCAATAAATCCTATTACTCCACCAACTGCACCCCCGACAGCAGCACCGACTGGTCCTGCTAGAGAGCCAATTACAGCCCCAACACTTGCTCCCGCACTTGCAAGCCCTAAAACTTCAGCAGTCTTATTTGTGACTACTGCTGCCTGCCTCTCATTAAGCTCAATAGGTGTATATGTTGGGGCTGGCTCATAGATTTTTTCTATTATAAGTTCTCTTTCTTTTTCAGGTCGTTTAACTCGCTCTACAGTTGCCATGAAAAATGGTGTTGCACCTTTAGCAGAAATTCTTGCATATATCTGGGTATAAAGTTCACCTAACCATTTTTCTCCATCGGGAGTTGTATCACTTTTGTTATCAACTGCAACTGATGGGACGTTATTTGCTATTGCAATCCCAGTGTATTTAGCGATTTCTTTCCGAATGAGTTCTGTCCTTTTCTCCAATGCAATCGGATAGTCTGAGGCATTCTTTGCACCTGCAAAGGTAAATATAATAACAGCTTGTCCCCAAAATTTGGAACCGAAAGCCTCAGAAATCAGTTTAATTCCTCGTTTTTCGTCATTAGTAACCCTTGTTTCATCCAAACGACTGACAAACCACATAGAGTCAACCTGGCTGACATCGGAACGCATACGTTCTAAATATTCATAATCATTTCCAACTTCCTCAAGATCATCGCACAAGCCAGGAGTATCAATTATAGTGAAATTAATTCCATTGAGTTCATGCTCATACTTTTTAACATCCATTGTACAAGGTTCATAGTCACCGACTACAGCAACTGTTTTACCCATCAAACTATTTACAGTGCTTGATTTCCCAACTCCTGTACGACCAACCAATAGAAAAGTGAATTTTTGACCCTGGGCTACTTGCAGTTTTTCCTTCAGACTTTCTAACCAGTTTCTTGCTTGCTCTTCATCATTTGTGTTGAATACAGACATAGCTTGATTCTCCTACTTGACAAAGCAAATAAACAACACGGCATTCAATTATCGATTTTCAATTACAGCCTGTAATTCCGTAGATTTATCATATACATAGTTTTTCATTTTAGTCTATGATAAAAAATAATAAAATGTAATCAATTGTTAAAACTACTTTGTCACCCAAAAGTCAGATTGTGTCATCTTTGTAATTAAATGTCATAAAAAATATGATAGAATAGGCAAAACTTTCACGCCTACCTGACTAATGGACGTTAAAAAAGTCTTGAAATTGGCTGACGACATGGTTTTTGCCAAAACAGGAGAACACTTGGACGATCTGCAAAAAGCTATCCTGCTGGGTGTATGGGAAGGTCAAAAATACTCTCAAATCGCAGAAACATCATATTGTAGCGAAGGTCACGTCAGAAATATCGCCTCAAAATTATGGAAGCGTTTATCAAATATATTAGGTGAAGAAGTAACTCAATCGAATTTACGCTCTGCACTTGAAAGACGACAATTATTCATCATTTCATCAAATTCTGGAAACGATTTTTTTATTGGTAACGTCAATGTTTGTAAGGACAGTCAATCTCCCGAAGTTCCAAAAGATCGATCGCCCTCACCCCTCACCCCAGAAACCTCCAAACCCCAAACCCGACTAGACTTAGCCGATGCACCTCATATTTCATTATTGTGCGATCGCACATCCGAACTCGCCACCCTAGAAAAATGGATCGTCCGAGAAAAGTGCAACCTCGCAGCCATATCAGGACTAAGCGGCATCGGCAAAACCGCACTTTCCCTCCACCTCATCCCACAAATTCAACATCACTTTGACTGCGTAATTTGGCGAAGTCTCCGCACATCCCCACCCATCGGAACCACCCTAAAAAACCTGATTAAAGTTATCGCCAATCAACCAGAAACCGAATTACCAGTCAGCATTGCCGATCGACTTTCCCTGTTAATGGAATATCTGCGAAAAAACCGCTGTCTCATTATCCTCGACGATGTGCAAACTCTCCTCAGCAGCGGAAAACTCGCAGGAAATTACCGCCCAGAATGCGAAAATTACAGCATCCTATTCAGACAAATCGGAGAAACAACCCACAACAGTTGCTTCATCCTCCACACTTGGGAAAACCCCAGAGAAATTACTGCATTAACAGGCGAAAACTCACCAGTTCGTACTTTACAACTAAAAGGCATAGGTACAGATGCCGCCGAATTTTTCCGACACAAAAACTTACTCAACCCGGAAAAATGGGAAAACCTAATCAATGCCTACCGAGGCAATCCATTGTGGTTAAAAATAGTAGCCGCCACCATTCAAGAAATATTCGGAGGCAGGGTTGCAGATTTTTTGAAATATGATATGCTATTTTTAGGGGAAGAATTAGCCGCAGCATTGCACCCGCAGATCGATCGCTTGTCAGAATTAGAAAAAAAGCTTATCTCCCGCCTCAGCCTCGAAGCAAATTCAGTTTCAATAGAGCACTTGCTAGAAGATGCCGATTTGTCGCCCTCGGAGTTATTCAACGGGCTGCAATCTTTGCGGAGGCGATCGTTGGTTGAAATAGAAGAAATTGAGAATGAAACTTTATTCAATCTTTGTCCTGTCGTGAGACAATATGTGTTATCACATTCGGTTTGTCGATCGTGATATTTGTAGGGACTGAAACCTGTCAAATTCAAGTCTGAAACCGCTGACAAATCTCGCTTATAGGGCTCTTCCTTACTTACTATGCTAAATCAATAGCTAAATCAGTAAAGTAAATTGAATAAATATGTCAAAATGTCAATCAAATCCTTGTCCAGCTTGACATTTGGGCTAGTTTAATTGTTAATTATCAAAGAGCCACAAGA
>JBBSNU010000161.1:0-9192 GCA_038260455.1 Chroococcales cyanobacterium
AAAACTGAGATGCTCCCCGAGCAATTACCCATTACTCATTACTCATTAGCTTATTTGCGATCGCAACTTCCCCGTTTTTGTCGGGGGGCCCGGGGGCCCCCTCTCTTTTTGCAATTTAGTGGGCGCGCGCCCCCGCCGGCGTTGGTCCCACCCCCCGCGGGGGCACGCTCGCACTATAATAAAAAAAATCCTTTTTGCAAAACTGAGATGCTCCCTGTCCGCGAAGAGCGGTTAGACACAACTCGCTCATCCCGGAGACTAAGCCTGTGCGATATCGCGATAGCTTGCAAAGCGAAAAAAAAGCTTTTTGCAAAAATATGAGATGCTCCTAACAGATGTTGAGGGAGTTGGGAATTGGGAATTGGGAATTGGGCAATTCTCCCCTTTTTTTTTTACTCACAATTTCCGCTCTCCCATTCTCTAAATTTCTGCTTTTTAGCTCCACATTCCTCTACTTTGGGGGTTGCTTTCTGGATACCCAGACACAGGATAATTGTTACTTATTTGTGTTGAATCGGCGACATTTGGTTCATCATTAGTATCAGTTTGCCCTGAGCTATTTTGGTCGTAGGCCTGCGTGGTTTCTGATGTTTCTGGGGCGGCAGGAAGGGCTTTTTGTTCTGTTACCTCAGATTCTACTGGGTAAAACTCCAGACGCATCCTAAGTTTGCCTTTTGTCCAGTTTTTTCCGGCACTTAAGACTTCGCAATCCATGCCGTCTGAGAATAAGTTTTGTTCTAGCAATTTTGACTGCATAATGGTCATAAATTCGCTGACTTTGAATGTACACTGATACATTAAAGCGCTAGCAGGAGCAGACAAAACATCGTCTTCTTTGAGAAATATTTGTGATTCGTCCATATCAATTGTCCTGTTAATGAAGGAAGACGGAAAAGGGAAGAGGGCCCTTCGGCTACGCTCCGGGTAAAAAGAAGGAAGAGGGAAGAAAGTTTTTGATTCTCGATGCTTTTATAAGCTGGCATTGCATTGATGTCAAGTTTACCTCCAACGTAGTACCGGTCTGCTGTTTTACGATTAGGCTCCGAGCCCCCCGAATTCTTTTGCCCCCTACTCCCCCGGATAGTCGGGGGGAGTAGGGGGCGATCGAAGTCCCCTTTTAAAGGGGAATTTAGAAAGAGGCAGACTCGGATGCAAACGAGAGATACAAAGGATTTTAGGCTGAATTTGACACTAATATTGGGCGTTGCCACCAGAGAACCGGAGATGCTATTAATCCCTATGCTTTGATTTATGCTGTTTTTCTGTGGCTGATTGGTGGCTGGGAAATTAGAAAAACCAACCGTAGGAATGTAAACCTTTGCCTAACAGATTAACGCCTAAGTAGCAAATCCAAACTACTACAAAACCTGTGGCGGCTAAAATTGCTGGGCGTCTTCCCTGCCAGCCGCGAGTGATGCGGGCGTGCAGGTAGGCTGCAAATACCAACCAAGTAATTAGCGCCCAAGTTTCTTTCGGGTCCCAACTCCAGTATGAGCCCCAAGCTTCGTTAGCCCAAACGGCACCGGCAATAATCCCAACTGTGAGTAATGGGAATCCTAAACCGATGATGCGATAGCTAATATTATCAAGAGTTTCTGCTAGATTCAAGCGCTGGGGCGAGAGAAGTTCTGCGGTTTGAGTTGGGGCGGTTGATACGGTTTGAACGGTTGCTAATTCGAGCACTGCGGTGGCGCCCAAACCGTTATTGTTGGAGTTGAAAGATGGTTCGCTGAATGCTAGTGCGCTGTCGGCGATTGTTTCGATGGTTGGAGATTCGGGGTTTTGTGGGCGTTGGATGCGGTAGTTGCCGTTGCGGCTGCTGTTGGTGCCGAAGGAACTGCCGGTGAGTTCGATTTTTTGGCCGCGGGTGACGATTAAAAATGCGATCGCCAGTAATGCTCCTACCATTAAGGTTGAGTAACTGAGCATCATGACGCTAACGTGCATCATCAGCCAGTTGGATTTGAGGGCGGGTACTAGGGGCTCTGCCGATTGCATGGTGTCGGGGAGAGTCAGGGCGGCAAAGGCGGTTATTGCCATTGCTACGGGGGCTGTGGCTACTCCTACTAGGCGCGAACGGCTCATGTTTTCGGCGACTAGGTGGATGGCGGTGATACCCCAAACTAGGAAAAATAGGGATTCGTAAAGGTTGCTGAGTGGGAAGTAGCCGGCTTCTATCCACCTAGAACCGAGTAGGGCGGCGATGGAGAGGTTGGCGACGGCCATTCCTGCGCTTCCTAGGGCGGCCAGGTAGGGAATGCTGGGGAATGCTGCGCCTACCCAGTAGATGAGCATTGTTGAGAACAGGATGGCGAAGGAGATGTTGTCCAGCCAGTTCTGAAGTACGACCAGATCCATATAATTTACTCCGGTAGTGTTTTTACTTATTTTTGCTAACTAGATCGATCGTACTGGGCTTCGGGAGTTTTGGGTTTGGGATTTTGAATTTTTGTGGCAATTATGAGTTTTTGGCGGTTGTTGAGGTGCGGGCTCAGGTGTGAGTGGCCGATCGCGCGCTAGATCCTGTGGACGCATCAAACAAGCTACTATTGACCCACCAGACGACTGTCAACCGGGCTATGAGTCACGCTTGTTGATTCTGGCTTGCGGATTTTGGATAAGTTGCACAGGCTAGAGGAGATGTTGAGTTAATGCGTCGAGATTCAATCTTTTACAAGTTCTTTCAAGAAACTCCGACGCTGCTGTTTGAGCTATTGGAAGAGTCACCATTGAATGCAGAACAGTATCGATTTGACTCCGTTGCTGTGAAGGAACCGAAGTTTGAAATTGATGGGGTGTTTTTGCCACCGGATAGTGAGCCTGGAGTTGTCTATTTCTGTGAGGTGCAGTTTCAGCGCGATGAATTGCTTTATGAGCGATTGTTTGGTGAGTCGTTTTTGTATTTTTATCGCAATCGTCAGCGCTTTACAGATTGGCAAGCTGTGGTAATTTATCCTACACGATCGACTGAACAATCAGAAACGCATCCCTATCGATCGCTCTTGAACAGCAATCAGGTGCATCTGGTATATTTGGATGAGTTGGGCGCGATCGAACAGTTGCCGCTGGGAGTGGCGCTGATGGCTTTGACAACCCTCGACGAAGCGAGTACGCCGGAAGCTGCGCGATTGTTGCTGGGGCGATCGCAGCGGGAGGAATCGGAATCAGCAAGTCGGGCCATAATAGAGATGCTGACGACGATATTGGTTTACAAGTTTACAAATTTGAACCGAAGGGAGGCAGAGGCGATGTTAGGGATTACGCTTGAGGAAACTCGGTTTTATCGGGAAGCTAAGGAAGAAGGGCTCGAACAAGGTATTGAACAAGGCGTTGTGCAAGGCATTGTGCAAGGCATTGTACAAGGCCGCGAACAAGAAGGAAAATCCTTGATTTTACGTCAGTTAAATCGCCGTCTGTTCAATCGGCGAGTTGGAATTTTGCCGGAATCTATCACCACTAAAATTGCTGATTTGTCGATCGAGCAAATTGAAACTCTAGCAGAGGAATTGTTGGATTTTCAGTCGATCGCAGATTTAGAGGTTTGGCTGGAAAATTTGCCACAGGGAGATTGAGACGATGTGCCGGGATTACGTTTGAGGAGGCGATCGCACCATTTACGCGAACAAATACCTCAAACGCACTCCCCCTCGGATGACCGGGTTTTGGGGCGGTATGAAAGTGCGTCCGCTGTTGCTGGGAGGATGTTAAGCGTGCGATCGCACATAATGGTTAAAAGATAACGATATGGCAAGTTTTCTACTACAACCTTTTCAAGCAGAGATTAAAAAGAGAGGGACGATATGACTTTTGCTGGTGGGGTAGCAGACAAACTAGGCAATCGCTACGAAGGTCGGTGGACTGTGCATTGTATGGTTGATGTCATGGATGAGAAAGCCGATTCTATTAGTCTAGAACCACCAGGTATAGACGGCATAGAGTTTTTTATTCGTCGAAATGGTAAATTGGAGTATCACCAAGTTAAGCGACAAAGAAGTGGGCGCGGGCGCTGGACACTAAATTCTTTGGAAGATCAACAAGTTCAAGTCCTATCAGACTTTTGGAGAAGTCTTAGTAATCCAGATGTTTCTTGTGTATTTATTTCTACTCAAGATGCAGAAGAATTGCAAAGGTTAGCGATGGATGCAAGAGATGCTGCATCATTGACAGAGTTTGAGCAAACTTATCTTAATAAAACACTATCTGGTCACTTCGATACGCTCCTTGAGAAATGGGGGAATTGTTCTCGAACAGATGCTTACGAAGCGCTCAAGCGAGTTGAAGTGGAAACAGTTGGCGAGCAATTTCTGGTTAATACTGTTGATAATCGTTTAGCAGCTTTAGTTGAGGGCGATTCAAAAACTGTAAGGATTGAACTGGCTGAACTAGCACTAAACAGAATTAGGAATGAGTTAACAGCACATGATATATGGCATTACCTGCTGGAAGAAAGAGGCTATCGTCGTCGTGAGTGGGGCAAAGACCCTCACGTTTTGGCTGCTGTCGATCGAGTGAACGATCGCTACCTTTCTCGTTTACATAAAGAAGCGATCGCCGGCAAAGTAATTCCTAGAGATGAAGTAGACATTATTGTTAATAAACTCACCTCACTAGATCATAAACGTGGTGTATTAGTTGCAGGTGAAGCTGGAGTTGGTAAAAGCGGCGTCATTCTTCAAGCTGTAGAAGCACTTCGTAAAAAGGGTATCCCGTTAATAGCTTTTCGAGTAGATCGTTTAGACCCAACAGACTCACCCGCTCAAATCGGAAAACAGCTAGAAAATTTACCCGGTTCTCCTGCTCATGTTCTAGCAAATATTGCACAAGGGCGTGATTGTGTCCTGATTATCGATCAGCTTGATGCTGTAAGTACAGCTTCTGGTCGCAATCCTCAGTTTTTTGAATGTATCGATCGAATCATCGACCAGGTTAAAGCTTATCCACAAATGCGTCTACTGCTAGCCTGTCGCAAGTTTGACCTAGATTATGACTACAGACTTAAGCGTTTAACCGGTGAGAATGGCATTGCCGAGACAGTGATAATTAGCCGCCTGTCTCACAAAAAAGTGCGAGAGATGGTTGCAGAACTGGGATTAGATAGCAGCTTACTGAACAATAAGCAACTAGAATTGTTATCTATTCCTTTGCACTTGAGATTGCTAGCACAAGTTGCAGAAGTTTCAAAAGCTAATGTTCTCAACTTTAGGACAGCTAAAGAGCTATACGATACGTTCTGGGACGAGAAAAAGAATGTTATCCCCGGTCGGTTTGGTGCTTCTGAGCATTGGACGGATGTAATATACACTCTCTGTGATTACATGAGTAAACATCAGAGGTTGTCTGCTCCCAAAGCTCGTGTGGATAAATATGGAAAGACTGCTGAATGGCTGGCATCCGAACACGTATTGATTCTAGAGGGGGGGCAGTATTCATTTTTTCATGAAGGTTTTTTTGACTATGCTTTTGCCCGTCGTTTTGCAGGTGAGGATGAGGAATTATTGGAGTTTTTGGGAAATATAGAACAGCAACATCTGTTTCGCCGCGCTCAAGTTCGGCAAATCTTAGTTTACGAACGGGATGCAGATCGCGATCGCTATCTTGCCGACATCCAAGCTTTACTCACTAGCTCTAGCATTCGTTTTCACATAAAAAAGGTAGTATTTGCCCTGCTTGCAGCGCTAGATGACCCTACACAAGAGGAGTGGGAAATTATAGCCCCCTTGATGGGTGACGAATCCGAGCCTATCACACAACAAGTCTGGGGAACTTTGCGTAGCCCTGTTCGTTGGTTTCAACTACTGGACTCTCTAGGATTAATAGAAAAATGGATCAGGAATGAGAACGACGAGCGTATCGAGCAAACGATAAGGCTACTATCTATTATGAAGAGGCACATACCGGAGCGGGTGGCTGAGTTAGTAGAGCCTTTTATTGGTGTATCAGAAGCATGGCATAATCGGCTAAAGAACCTTATACAAGGAGCAGAACTTGTTTCGGAACGTCGTTTTTTTGATTTTTTCCTGCGACTGATTCGTGAAGGGATTCTGGACGACCCACGAGAAATAATCGATTTTACTGATGACTTCTGGATGAGAATAGATTCTTTACCAAAACATCGTCCAGAATGGGCTTGTGAAGCTATTGGTTGCTATTTCAATCGGTATTTAGATTTAAGTATTGCTGCTGGACAACCCAATTTGTTCGATCGAAGCTCTGGCGCTCTACCTTACAGCAATTTTTACGAAGAAAATTTAATTGCAAGCGCCCGTAATGCTCCCAAATCTTTTATTGAACACCTACTGCCTTTCATGCTTCGGGTTATGGATCTAACGTCTCGAAAGGACAATAATCTACCTTGCGTTGATTCAGTTTGGTATTGCCGACTTTATGGTAAAGGCTATGACATTCATGATGCCTTATTAAGTGGGATGGAAGAGGCAATATCGAATTTGGCGGCGAACCATCCTGAAGACTTTTCTATCCTCGCAGAGCAACATCTTCGTAACTCCAATTTTGAAACAATCCAGTTTCTGTTGATTCGTGCCTACACTGCGAATGGAGAAATATTTGCCGATGAAGCCATTGATTACCTCTGCGAACAACCAGTACGACTCAAAACAGGATATTTAGTGAGTAATGGAAATACTTTGGCTGCTCCCTATTGGGCTACCAGACAGCTAATAGAAGCAACTACTCCACATTGCTCTGAAAAAAAGTTGGTAACACTTGAGACATTAATTATCAGCTACTATGAGCCATTAATTCTCGATTCCGTAGCTCTTAAATTCCGAGGTTATCCACAGCTTCTTTTGCTAGATGCTATTGATTCCTCGCGACGGACAGAAATAGCTAATCGTCGGTTACAAGAATGGCAGCGGAAGTTCACAAGCTTAAAGTGGCTAAAGCCTCTAGGCAAAATCGAACCTCCAAAGTCAAGCGCAGCTTGGCTTGTTGGTTCTCCAATACCTAAAAAAGCAGCCAACAACATGACGGATAAGCAATGGTTAAAGGCTATTGCTCGTTATGATTATAATGATGTTAGAAGTGGATTTCAGCGGACTGGGCAAATAATAGGTGAAGCTAATGAGTTATCTAGACTTTTAGAAAGCCAAGTAAAACAGGAGCCTGTACGCTTTGCTAAACTAATATGCCAGTTTCCAGATAACGCGAATTCATTTTACTTTGATGCAGTTTTACGCGGTCTTGCAGAAGTTGAGCTAGATGTTAAAACTGCTTTTATGGTATGTCAGCGTTGCCACCAATTACTCAATTATCCTTGTGGTCGTTCGATTAGTTGGCTGATGGGGAAATCACCTGATTTAGCTTGGTCTCAAGAGGCTTTTGATATTGTAACTTGGTATGCCTTAAACGACCCTAACCCAGAAAAAGAGACTTCCAACGGACAGGTTTACTATGATGGTGATATTTTAAATGTTGGAATTAATTCCACGCGAGGTAGCGCTGTAAGTGCCATCGCCAAACTAATTTTTGCGGATAAAAATCGCGCATCTTACTTTCGGGAACATCTCCAAAAGATAGTTCAAGACTCTTCCATTGCTGTTAGATCGTGTGCTGTTGAAGCACTAACAGCAATGTTGAATTATGACCGAGACTTAGCTGTTAGCTTGTTTCAGCGACTTTGTGATACCGAAGATGCACTTCTTGGAACTCAGACTGTTGAGTATTTCTTGTGCTACGCTTTACAAACACATTTTGAAGTGCTAGCATCGATTGTTAAACGGATGATTATGTCTCAGATACCGGAAGTAGTAAAGGTTGGGACTAGACAAGCCTGTAGAGCAGCTTTAATTATCGAAGAGGCACATTGGCTGGCAGAACTTTGCCTGTCTGGTACAGAAACTCATCGAATCGCTGCGACTGAGATATTCGTTGCCAACTTTCGTCAAGCACACTTTCGTGAATTTTGTGAAAAGGCATTAATAATTTTTTTTGATGATTCGACTGAACAAGTGCGTTCTCAAGCAGCTAGGTGCTTCTTGCATTTTGAGGGAGATGAACTGGGTGATTACATCAGTTTAGTGGAGGCATTTGTTGATAGTCGAGCATTTTATAATGACGACTACAACTTAATTCATGCCTTGGAAAAGACAACAGCTAAACTTCCAAATGAAGTTACTTATCGAGTGTGCGATCGCTTTCTCGAAGGCTTGAGGTCTGATGATGCTGATGTTCGCCAGCGTGGAAGTATTAAAGCAGACAAAGTTAGTCAATTATTGCTGCAATTGTATAGTCAAAAAGACCAAAACCTAAAATTGCGTTGTCTTGACCTGATTGACTTTATGACTCAGATGGAAGTTTATAAATTGGCTGAGGTGCTAATGCAATATGATAGATAAAAACGAGTCTGTTTCCCGTGTGGGGTTGCTGAAGCGAAGTAATGGCAATAGCGAATTGCCTTCCTGATGGCAGCACTGATTCACTTAAAATGGAAGAGACACTACAAAATCGGCAATTATCAGTACCCCTCCATTTATACTTCCTCTTCCGCAATTTGCTAATAGTCGATCGCCCGCACAGTCAAACAGTCGATCGACTAAAACAAATCATTACCAAGGATTACCAATCATTCTAAAAGCCGACCAATAATAAGGATGAGAAAAATTCCGAGTCGCCGTGTTTGCCAATTCTGGAGGTAGCGGCACATTACCAACAGAAGTCCGCAACATCCCCCCTTCAATTCGCACATCTTGGCGCAACATCGCTAATTGCGCTTGCCGGAGTGCTTCTGCTTTAATCGGAGCAGTTTTTAACTGCCCGTAAAACTCCGCCATCAATCCTAAACTGCCCTCGTCGCTGACATACCAAAGAGTCGCCATAGCCGATTTAACCCCAGCTTGCACGGCTAACCCGCCAAAGCCTAACTCGGCCTCTCGATCGCCCACAGCAGTCTTGCAAGCACTCAAAACTAACATTTCAACTTGCGGGCTGTGCCAATTCATTTGCCGCAACTGATCCAAACGCAATTTAGTATCCCACAACTGAATAAAGGATTCGCTAGGAGCTCCAGATCGAAATTCAGCGTGGGTAGCCAAGTGAATCATCCCAAAAGGATGCTGCTGGCGCTGCGATTTCAAATTAGCCAGAGTGAAAGCTTGGTTCAAGAAAGACTTACCGGGCCACTCCTGCGGGGTAATTGTCGATACTTCTATTTCCACCGCAGGTAAAGGATTCATA
>JBBSNU010000162.1:0-9181 GCA_038260455.1 Chroococcales cyanobacterium
ATTGTTGAGGGTATTAACAACAAGCTTAAGTTAATAAAACGTTCTGCATATGGCTTTAGGAATTTTGAAAACTACAAAAATAGATGTTTGCTGTCCTGGGCATTTTAATTGTTAGTTTGGCATACTAAGTAAGGAAGAGCCGGTATTTGAATTATAGTAAATTTGCAAGAATTGTTATTTGAGGTTTCTAAGAAAATTGGAATCGCTCTTGCTGCTGGGCTTATCAACTCGACTTCATGGTTCATAGGCTTCACTGCGATGGACGATCGCCACAACAAATACCTGCACTATTTCATCGTCGATCAAGTAAATGACTCTGTAATCTCCAATTCGGTAGCGATAGTACCCTGCAAAATCTCCTTTGAGGGCTTTAATGTTAGGGTGTAACCGGGGAGTTTGTTCGCTTCTGCGCCAAACATCTGGCAATTTTTTTAGCGAGGGCTTTGTCAGCATTGACATAAACCTTTTGAGCATCAGGATGGAGAATAACTTCATACATCGGAGCGCAGAGTTCTCCAGTTTGCGTAATCAGTTTTAGGAGTTGCTTGATTTTGCTTAACTCGCTCTAGCAATCCAGAAATTGCCAAAAGTTCTTGAGTTGCAGCTTCGCTTTCAGCATTTGCTAAGTAAGCCGCAAAATCAGCAAGCACCTGTAATCGTTCCGGTGATAGTTGCTTGAGTAAGTCGTTAAGCTGGCGGTGTAACTCTGTCACAGATATCAAGTTTGCTGAAGATTTATCATTCATTTGGGAATTATCCGTGCTTTATTTCTAATTTTACCGCAGAGGATTTTTGTTGGTCAATCCCACGGGCGAGCGCTATTTCAATCAATTAAATTTTTATATACAATATTACGTCAGTATTATATTAATTGTTTTCAGAATAAAGAACATAACGAATAACGGCCCCTTCATACTCAATTTTTACAGCAGATTGCCAGAGCATTTCTTCTGACCATAAAGGTTTATGATAGTAAACAGTCTCTAATGAAAGGCCGGACAAATTCTCTGCGAGGATTGCTTCGGGCGATAAAGGTTCGTCGTATGATATATCGTTAGAAATATCTCTCGACCAAGGAGGGGGAGGCTCTCCTGTAATGTATTGATAGTCCTGATTGGTGAATTGTGTTTCTCTCCATTTCACTGCTAGATCGGAGAACAAATCTGTTGCGCCGATAAACTCACCTCGCTCGGTAAAAATTTCGATAAAGCTAGTATTATTTTCCCAACCATCATCACACAAGCCTGCAACGAACAAAAAAAATGTGTCTTGTCCAGCGATCGGAATCTTTACGAGACATAATTCACTAAGCGTCCACTGGGAATACCAGAAGTGACGCTCGAAAGCATCAGAAACAGCTTGAGGAATATTCTGTTGTGCTCTCTGGATTTCTACACAATCAAAACCTGAATTAACAAACTTTGCCAACAATTTAAGACTGGCAATTTTTTGATAAATCGGGCAAACGTCAGGGCATTTATTACAAACTACTGTCTCGTATAAAGTCACTTGGTTCGCTTTCTCAAACTGCTCGTAAAATTGCCTGACGGCAAACCTTTTTTTATCTAAATCCATAACCATGACTATTTTTACTCTGCGATCGAAAGACAGGCGCGGCGAACAGCGGGCGGGAATTGGGGAAACGGGTGTGCGTGCGATCGCGTTGAGCGACTGCAACGGGCCCAGCGGAATTACGATCCGGTACAGCGCCCTATTATTCCCTGATAGTTCATTGAGAGAGTTTTGCTTGAAGAGCCTGAAGTATTTGTTCTAGCTCAATCCTTGCTTCAAGTTGAAGTCGATATTACCACAAGTAAGCTTAAATCACCATCAGCGCTAAACTAAGTTAGGTGAATCATCTTATATACTCATGACTATTTTTACTCTGCGATCGATCAAAAAAGACTTCGGCATCAAGGAACTCTTGACAGATGCCAGTTTCAGCCTCGATGAAGGCGATAAAGTCGGACTCATCGGCACCAACGGTTCCGGGAAATCCACCCTGCTGAAGATGATTGCCGGTATGGAGTCGATCGACGCGGGCGATCGCTGGGTCAATCCAGGGTCTACAATTGTCTATCTCCCGCAACAGCCCGATTTAGACGAAAGTCACACGGTTTTAGAGCAAGTATTTGCCGACAGCGGCGAACAAATGGCTTTGGTGCGCGAATATGAGGAAATTTCCGATCAATTGTCCCACGGCAAAGGCGATACAGACAAGTTGATGGCGCGTCTGTCTGCGGTGTCTGAACGAATTGATGAGGTGGATGCGTGGGATTTGGAAACCAAGGCGAAATTGATTTTGACTAAGTTGGGAATTGAGGATTTTGATGCGAAAATTGGCGACTTGTCCGGCGGCTACCGCAAGCGAATTGCTTTAGCAACGGCTTTACTTTCCGAGCCCGATGTGTTGTTGATGGATGAACCGACAAACCACTTGGATGCGCTGTCTGTGGAGTGGTTGCAGAACTATTTGAACGGCTATCGCGGTGCACTGCTGCTGATTACGCACGATCGCTATTTTCTCGATCGCGTTACCAATCGCATCCTAGAGATCGATCGCGGCGACCTTTACAATTATGCTGGTAATTACGCCTACTACTTGGAGAAAAAGGCCTTAGCCGAAGAATCGGCCGCCAGCACTCAGCGCAAATTTTCGGGAGTATTACGGCGCGAGTTGGAATGGCTGAAAAAGGGGCCGAAGGCCCGCAGTACCAAGCAAAAAGCTCGGATCGATCGCATTAAAGATATGCGAGCAGAGGAATTCAAAACAGCCAACGGCAAAGTCGAAATTGCGACAGCGGGCCGCCGGATTGGTAAGAAGGTGATTGAATTACTGCATATCAGTAAAGCTTACGACGATCGCACTTTAATTAAAGATTTTACCTACAATTTCACTCCCGAAGACCGGATAGGAATTATTGGCTGCAACGGTGCGGGAAAATCGACGCTGATGGATATCATCACCGGACGCATTCAGCCGGATTCGGGTACTGTCGAAATTGGCACAACCATTCATATCGGTTATTTTGACCAGCATTCAGAGGATTTGACGCCGAACGAAGACCAGCGAGTTATTGAATACTTGAAAAGTGTAGCGGAATTGGTGCAAACGGCGGACGGGGAAATCATTACTGCTTCTCAAATGTTGGAGAAATTTCTGTTTCCGCCGATTCAACAGTATGCCCCAATTAACAAGCTTTCCGGCGGTGAAAAGCGCCGCTTATTTCTGTTAAAGGTGCTGATGAGCGCGCCCAACGTGCTGATTTTGGACGAACCTACAAACGACTTGGACGTGCAGACTCTGGCGGTTTTGGAGGATTATCTGGAAGATTTTAACGGCTGCGTGATTGTGGTGTCGCACGATCGCTATTTTCTCGATCGCACAATTGACATGGTTTTCGCCTTGGAACCGGGAGGCAATTTGCGCTTGTATCCAGGCAATTATTCGGTGTATTTGGACTATAAAAAAGCCGAAGAAGCGAAGGAATTGCAAGAACAAAAAGAGAAAGAAAAACTTGCACGCACCGCAGCATCTAACAACTCAAAACCCAAAGCTGTCACTTCAAAATCTACCAAAGTTTCGTTTAATGATAAGCGGGAATACGAGCAGTTAGAGACTAAAATTCCGCAGATGGAAGCTGAGAAAGCAGAGATTGAGAAGATTTTGTCTAACAATGCTCCGAGCGGGTTTACGGAGGTGAAGAAGTTATCGGATCGTTTGGCGCAATTGACTCAGGAGATCGATCGGGCGACTGAGCGATGGTTGGAATTGGCGGAACTGGTGGGTTAATTTTGGGGCCGTGCTACGAGAGATACAAAACCGATCGCAATCCTTCGCCTGTTTGTGCTTGTAACAAGACATGATATCGTGTCCGCACTACGAACCTATTGTTTGACTCGATCGTCAAATTAAAGTTTTATGTCAATACCTGCGAATTACCGCTAAACGGGGTTGACAAATATGGTGAAAAGTGTATAAGCAGTCAGGTTGAATAAGCTCGGTAGCAAAAAAGCGTCAAAAAGCCCAAAACAAGTACAACAAAAGTCGATCGCACAAAGTAAGTTGATTGACCACTAAAAATATGGTGAGGTTAAGCTACAATTGACCTGTTCTGAGCAAAGAATTGGTCAACATCACAAGTATCTTGTAGAAGTCTGAACCAGACAATCTCAGGGTTGTCGAGCGGGAGCAAACAGAAAACTATGTCTCAAAAAGTAATCGCCAAACAGATGCCTTTGGAATCAATGTCAGATCCGATCGCCGTAGTGGCGACAGTCGAAAAAGTTCCAGCCGAAGCAGTGGCAGTTGAGTCCTACGCCGATCGGTTGATGGACGAACTGTTTGAAGGAGTCGATCGAGCCTGCGACGGCAGCGGCGGACTGCCAGCCGAGCCGACACGGCCAGAATTCGTGGCGCTCAAATCGATCTCGGTACCTCAAATAGTTTTGTCGCAGTTGACACCCCAGCCTCCGCAAGGCAGCGAAAAAGACGTAGAAGCGCTCGCCCGCCAAGTCGCTCTCGAAACAACCAAAAAACAGCAGTCTAAACAATCATTCGACAAAATCCTACTCGGAGCAGCATTTGGATCGCTGCTCTTAGTCATGGGATTGTGGCTCGCCAGCCGATCTGGACTGGTGCGCTTGCCCGCGGCCGTCGCCCCCGCAGCAGAAACGCCAGCAGCAAGCGGCAAAACATCACCAGACACGCCGTTTGTTGAATACGCGCAGCGCTCGCTAGTATCGATCGAACAAAACAAAGCACCCCAGTCCAAGTCGCAACTTGCCGGAGTTCCCGGAGCCGCCACACCAGGGACGCTGCCGAGCATTGCAATTTCCGGCGCGCCGCCGCCAACCGCAGGTCTTTCGACAGCAGTCAACCGCATCGCTGATGCCCTAGAACAAGTCGCCGCGCAGCCGGGAGCACCCGCGCCCCAAGTCGTAGTCATCCCTCCCCCCGCTCAGGTGACGGTGGCTCCGGCTCCTCCGGCTCAGGTGACGGTGACTCAGGCTCCGGCGGCTCCTCAAATCGTCGCAGGTTCTCCATCCCCGGCTGCTCCAGTCTCGGGTAGGGCGATCGCTGCGGCCGGGAATCGAAGTCCCGTCGCCGCTTCCCCAGCCCAGTCGGAGGCTCCCCAGCCGAAGATTTTGGCTCGCGAAACCGAACCGGCACCAGCAGCAGGGCAATCTGCGCCGGCACCAGCAGCGAGGGAATCGGCACCTGCCGTCAGCAGCGCCTCTACTTCCGCGCACACGCTGGTGGGGATTTTGGAGTTGGGCGATCGATCTGCTGCCTTGTTTGAAGTAGACGGCGTAGCCCGCAGGATTTATGTGGGCGAAAGCATCGGCGCTAGCGGTTGGACTCTGGCAGAAATCAAAAATCAAGAAGCAGTGATTCGCAAGGGCGGAGATGTGCGATCGGTTTTTGTCGGTCAAAAGTTCTAATAGGTCATCAGTCATCAGTCATTAGTAGGGGCGGGTTTAGCTAACGATATATGATACAAATGAGTAAAAAAAGGACAAAACCCGCCCTCAGTCATCAGTCATCGGTCATCGGTCATTAGTTAGGATTTTGGTAATCGGTAATTGGTAATTGGCGATCGTGAAGCTGTACCTCACAAGGGTTGAAAACAGTTATAATACCTAACAACTCATGAGCGATCGCCAATGAGTTGTTAGGTTCGATCGGACAGAATATAACAACTAAAAACTAATGACCACTGACTAATGACTAATGACTAATGACTAATAAGTAATGACTGAGGAATTATAAAAAAAATGGGCTTATTTGACGATTTCAGCCGTTTTCTAGAAACCAAATTAGAAGAATTTTTACGTAGCAATCCCCATCTGGAATTGCAAGCAATAGAAGAACAACTCAAGGAACAAGAAGAAGACACCCTGCGGCTGATTCTTGAGATCCAGAAACAAGAAAAAACACTGCAAGCAGAAATTCTCTCTGCCGCCCAAGAAATTCAGCGCTGGAACGATCGAGCAAACAAAGCTAAAGCAGCTCAAAGGCTCGATTTAGCTCAAGCAGCCCAAGAGCGGCAAGCAGCTTTGCTGCGTCAGGGAAATCAGCGCTGGGGACAAATGCAGGGCTGCAAAGAACGAATTGAAAGAGCAAAAGAACTGTACCGCCAAATTCAATTGCGGCGAAAAGAAGTTCGCTCAAAAGCAGCGGCAGCGGAAGCGGCCGCGGCCGCTCAAACTACTACTAAAACAGAGCAGAATTGGGATACTAAGGGTTGGAATCAAAGTTATAATTATCAGAGTTTTAATGCAGCAGATCCTTTAGAAGACAAGTTTCAACACTGGGAAGCTCAGGAAGAGCTCGATCGCATGAAGCGCAATATAGGCAGATAGTTATCTATAGCAAGCAGATTACACGAACAGACGATCGTCACAAAAAAGGTTTGTAGTGCGGACTTAAGTCCGCTTGCTTGGCTGCAGACTACACGAACAGACGATAGTCACAAAAAAGGTTTGTAGTGCGGACTTCAGTCCGCTTGCTTGGCTGCAGACTACACGAACAGACTATCGTCACAAAAAAGGTTTGTAGTGCGGACTTCAGTCCGCTTGCTTGGCTGCAGACTACACGAACAGACTATCGTCACAAAAAAGGTTTGGGAGCATCTCAGTTTTGCAAAAAGCATTTTTTTTAGTGTAGTGCGAGCGTCCACGCTCGCGTATTGTACTCTCGAGCGGGGACGCTCGCACTATAAAATCAAAAACTGAGATGCTCCAAAAGGTTTGTAGTTCTGACTTAAGTCCGCTTGCTTGGCTGCAGACTGAAGTCCGCACTACGAACTAATCTTAATTACGGTCAATCGATCGGACATCATATGACCGATCGATCAAAGATTTATGCAGCAAGTCTATTTGAGATTCAATAGCATTCTAAGATTGTAGGGACGATTTTGGCAAATCCAGCCTGTCACCCATAACATAGAGAAATAGTCGCCTTCATGGCATCATAGAAACTTGTCCCTCACATCATTGAAATCGATGACAGCTCAAAAATCCCCGGTTTCCCCCGTCACCTGGCTTGAAAACCGAGTTCTGCTAATTGACCAAAACCGACTACCGAAAGAATACGCTACAGTCGAAATTAGCCGCTCTCAAGATATGGCTGAGGCAATTAAAACTATGATAGTCCGAGGTGCTCCGGCGATCGGCGTAGCAGCGGCTTACGGGATGTATTTGGGCGCGAGGGAAATCGAAACGGGCGATCGCACCGAATTTCTCGCTAAACTAGAACAAGTTGGTGAATTATTGCGATCGACTCGTCCCACAGCCGTTAATTTGTTTTGGGCAATATCGCGAATGCTCAAAACAGCAAATCAAACTAGCGGTTCCGTCGAACAAGTGCAGAAAACTTTGTTAGAAATGGCCAAAACCATTCAAGCCGAAGACTTGCAAACTTGCAAAGATATCGGCGACAAAGGCTTAGAAGTTCTGCCAGCAACACCAGAAAAATTGAACTTACTAACTCACTGCAACGCCGGTGCCTTAGCTACAGCAGGCTACGGAACAGCATTAGGTGTATTTCGTTCGGCTTGGCGAGAAGGCAGACTCGGCAGAGTATTTGCAGACGAAACTCGCCCCCGTCTCCAAGGTGCAAAACTCACAACTTGGGAATGCGTGCAAGAAGGAATTCCCGTCACATTAATCGCCGACAATATGGCCGCCCACTGCATGAAACTCGGCATGATTCACGCAGTAGTTGTCGGTGCAGATAGAATCGCTGCTAACGGCGACGCAGCCAATAAAATTGGCACTTACAGTTTAGCAATTGTTGCCAAAGCTCACAATGTCCCGTTTTTTGTTGCCGCGCCTTTATCAACAATTGATTTTGAACTTTCAGACGGCAGCCAAATCCCCATTGAAGAACGCGATGCTGTTGAAATGTACCAAGTTGGAACTACGCGAATTTGTCCCGAGGGAGTAGAATTTTACAATCCCGCTTTTGACGTAACTCCGGCGGAATTAATCTCGGGAATTATTACCGAACACGGGACGGTTGCTCCTGGAGAGTTGAAACAGTTTCAAGCAAAACAATTAGTTTAATTGTATGTTAGCCACCCGCTCAATTCACGAGAAATTCTTGCAAATAATGCCGCTTTTGTCAAGTAGGTTTGCCGATAAAATTGACTTTAAATCTGTAGAATAAAGCCGGATATCTGTAGGGGAAAGCCTGACATCTGTAGGGACACGGCAGTGCCGTGTCCCTACCGGGAATCAACTTTTAAGCAATCGTAAAAACATGACTTATATATCTCGCAATCTGCAGAGGAAAGTTTTTATAACAGCTCTAACTTTGCCAGTTGTTTTTGCTACAGTCGCTCAGGCTCAGTTGTCTCCAACCTTGAAAGCTCAGGAATCTGCAGCTAAACAATATGTGGCAGCGATGAATAAAGCTCAGCAAGCCTACTATGCAAACAATACTGGTTTTACCAGTTCTGTTTCCAATCTAGGCCTCGGTCGCATTAAAGCTGACACAGCTAACTACAAATATTCAATTAATACCGGGAACAAAGCTGTATTTAATTATGCAGTGTCGAATCAAGCTAATCTCAAAAGTTTTGTTGGTGGAGTCTTTTTGGTAGACAACAAGAGGCAAACAATTTTGTGTGTAAATGTAGCTCCTGGCAAGATTAAACCAGCTAATCCAATAAATAATAATGGGGTTTTATTATGCAGTGCTGGTACAGGCAAAATTGCTCAATAAATTATGTCTAATTTACTGTGTAATTTAGCAGATAATTGGATTGTCAGCGCCGATTTTGCTAAGCAGTTGCTGTCAGGAGGAGCTACTCTGCTTGATGCTCGCCAACCTATTTTAAGGTGGTTTTGCCGTCTGCCGCCAGCTATTCCCGTAACTTGGCAGGAATTTGCCTGTTCCGACTTTCCGCACCAAGGTAAAATTATCGAAGATGATGCAGTCTTAACACAAAAACTGCAAGCACTGGGAATTTGTCAAGACCAACCAGTCATTGTCATTGCCGATTCCGCGAAAGGCTGGGGCGAAGACGGGCGTATTGTTTGGATGCTGCGGACTTTGGGACACGAAAAAGCCGTGTTTGTAGATGGAGGATATCGAGCTTTTGTTAAAGCTGGAATCGATCGCACAAAGCGCACAAATCATCCATCGCAGCCAGGAGATTTTATTGTATCTCGC
>JBBSNU010000163.1:0-9164 GCA_038260455.1 Chroococcales cyanobacterium
GTACTAAATACCGCCTGCAATCCCGGTGTCTGATTTGCCTGCTGCAAAATTCCACCCATCGTCTGAACCATCGCATCTAAACCGCTGTTACCTTTGCGGTCTTGCAATTGAAATTGGAAGCCTCCAAATTGACCTAAACCTTGAATTGCCGGCGGATTCACCGGGAAAATTCTAGCTTCGGGAATGGCCATAAGCTTACCCCGCAAACTGCCAATAATCGCTTGTACAGTTTGACTTTCTCCGTGACGTTCGCTCCAGGGTTTAAGCGTAGTAAAAATAATACCTTGGTTAGATGTGCTACCGCTAAAACCAAAGCCTCCTACTGAAAAAGTCCCTACAACTTCAGGAAGTTTAAGAATTTCTTTCTCAACTTCATCCATCACTTGGCGAGTGTATTGCAGCGAAACTCCTTGGGGGCCTTGAATAATTGTTAGAAAATAGCCCTGGTCTTCCTCTGGGATAAATGCTGTCGGTACTGATAGATAAAGCCAAGCTGTGAATCCCAGAGAAGCGATGAATATGAGGGTGACGATTGTTTTAAATCGGGTGAGAAATATTAATGATTGCCGGTATTGCCGCTGCATCCAATCGAGAAATCCATTAACGCGATCGAACACCCAACCAATCGGCCCCCCAAACTTCGGCCCTCGCCGCAGTAATAGAGCTGCCAGTGAAGGCGTGAGGGTAATAGCCATGAAGGTAGAAAGAGCAATTGAAAAAGCAATTGTCAGGGCAAATTGTTTGTAGAGCGCTCCCGTAGTTCCGGGAAAAAATGCCACTGGTATAAACACTGCCATCAATACTAAGGAAGTCGCAATTACAGCGCTAAAAAGCTCCCGCATTGACTCGAAAGCTGCTTGGCGGGCATTCATACCTTGTCGAATCAAACGATCGATATTTTCTACTACAATAATAGCGTCGTCAACCACCAACCCGGTCGCTAATGTTAGACCAAACAGAGATAAGCTGTTAATTGTAAATCCGAAAATTTTGATAAAGGCAAAAGTCCCAATCAAAGAAATCGGAATTGTGATGGTGGGAATAATAGTAGTCCGCCAGTCTTGCAAGAAAACAAAAATTACTATCACCACTAGCAAGACGGCTTCAAATAGTGTCTTCACAACTTCTGCCATCGACTCTTCGACAAACAAAGTCGTATCTAGCGCTACTCTATGTATCAAGCCAGGAGGGAAACCTTTAGCTAGTATTTCCATTTCTGCTTTGACGGCATGGGCAACATTCAAAGCATTGCTTCCTGGCAATTGATAAATCCCCAAACCTACCGCATCCTTGCCTCTAAATCGCAGGAAAGAGTTGTAATTTTCTGCTCCTAATTCGGCTCTGCCAACGTCTTTTAACTTAACAAGCGTGCCATTGGTCTCTGTTTTTAAGACAATGTTTTCAAATTCTGCGGGTTCTTGGAGGCGGCTTTTTGCCCGTAAATCAATTTGATACATTTGCCCCTCTGGAGCTGGTTCTTGGCCAATTCTTCCGGCGCCAACTTGTAAGTTTTGCTCGTTAAGTGCCCTGGTGACATCTTGCATTGTCAAACTGCGGGCCGCTAATTTATTGGGGTCTATCCACAGGCGCATTGCATAGCGGCGTTCTCCAAAAATTCGCACGTCGCCAACGCCTTTTATTCGCTTTAGCGCATCTGTTAAATACAAGTCGGCGTAATTGCTTAAAAATGTGGTGTCGTATTCTTGATTTTCTGTAAATAAGCCGATCGCCAGCAAGAGACTGCTAGATTGTTTTGTAACTCTCACTCCCGTGCGCTGTACGACATCTGGTAGTTGCGGTTGGGCGACTGCAACTCGATTTTGAACATCGACTGCGGCAATATCTTTGTTGCGCGAGGAGTCAAAGGTGGCTGTGATGCTACTGGTGCCGTCGTTACTGCTGCTAGAAGTTAGATATTTTAGTCCTTCAACGCCGTTTATTTGCCTCTCTAGGATGTTTGTAACTGCATTTTCGACAATTTCGGCACTCGCCCCGCTATAGTTGGCTGTGACGGTGATTTGGGTGGGGCTGATGTCGGGGAAGCGTTCGATCGGCAGCGTGGGAATGCTGATTGCGCCTACTAGAATGATAACTAAGGCGCAGACACTGGCAAAGACGGGTCGTTTAATAAAGAAATCTGCAAACATTATTTGGGTAATGGGTAATCAGTAATTGGTAATTTATAATGACTAAATTATTTGTAGGGTGTGTCGCCATAGATAATTCCCAAAAAACATATAAAATCTCATGGCGACGCACCAATCGACAATATTTGAGAAAACAACCCTCCGTTTCACTCTACCTAAAATTTGTGTTGTAGCAAGATTTTTTCAAAAAGGTGCGTTGCTATCAGATTGTCTATCTTGTTCGGATTGTGAATGGCAACGCACCCTACAACTACTAGAAAAAAAATGTGGTTTGTTTACTAAACTTTTGTGTAAGGTGCGTCGCTATCAGATTGTCGCTCTTGTTTGAGGGATTGTGAATGGCGACGCACCCTACAACTACTAAATTTTTCCCCCTACTGGTGTTTTTTTTCCTTCCGCTTCTCCTGGTTCTTGAACCACGATCGGAGCGCCGTCTGTCAAGTTGAGAATGCCTGCGACAATAACTTTTTCTCCTGCTTGCAAGCCTTCGATAATTTGATAATTATTCCCTTTGATGGTTCCCAGTTTCACGGGTTTTTGTCGCGCTACTAAAGGTGGCATTCCGGGTTTTGACTGTTCTGGCTTTTGAGCTGTGAAGACAAAAGTTTGCCCGCCTAAGCGAGTGACTGCTGTGACTGGAACTACTATTCCTGGCTTCTGATCCCAGATGACTCTGGCTTTGACAAATTGGAGGTTTAGTAGTTCGCCAGTGGGGTTGGGAAAGGTGGCTTTAGCTAAGATTGTTTGGGAGTTGGCGCTGACGTTGGGGGAGATAAAACTGATTTGACCTTTGGCGATCGCCTTTCCTTGAGTGTCGAGCATTTCTACTGGCAAGCCCTGGCGTAATTGTGGCATCCGTTCTAAAGGAATTGATAACCGCAAGTCGAGCAATTGATTCTCTGTTAAGGTGGCGATCGCGTCACCTATTTTCAAGTAATCGCCGACTTTCACTGGTATGTCGCCGATGACTCCGGCGAAGGGCGCGATGACAGCAGTTTCTTGGAGTTGTACTTCAAAACCGCGCACTTGAGCGGCGGCTTGGGCCACTTGCGCTTCGGCTCGATCGATCTGTTCTTGGCGGGTGCCGTTGGCTAACTGGGCTAATTTGGCTTTGGCTTGGGCGACTTCTGCTTCGGCTTTGGTTATTTCTTGCGGGCGCGCACCGTTTTGCGATTGCCGCAAAGCTTCCCGCTGCTGTTGCAAGGCTGCTGTGCGCCGATCGATCTCGGCTTCTCGGTTTTTTTGCCGCTGCTGCAACCGCCTTTGAGATTCTCGGAGGTTGGCTTTGGCGGTGGTATCTTTTTGAATGTATTCCTGGAGGGTGTTGGCGGATGTTGCGCCTTCTTTGGCTAATGCTTGATATCTGACAAGTTGCTGGGCCGCCAGCTTGGCTTCGGCTGTGCTTGCTTCTACTTGGGCTTTGGCTTGGGCGATGTCTTCTAGGAGGCTACCTGTTTGGGCATCGGCAAGGTTGGCTTCGGCTTGGGAGACGAGGGCTTGGACTTGGCCAATTTCTTCTGGCCGACTGCCCGATCGCAGTTGGGCTAGGTTGGCTTGAGCTTGGGCGACTTGGGCTTGAGCTTGGGCGATTTCTTCTGGCCTGGCACCTGCTTGCAGTTCGGCTAAATTCGATTCGGCGGCGCTGAGATTGGCTTGGGATTGTCTTAACTGAGCTTGGGCGCTGTCGCTTTTGATCCGGGCGATGGCTTGTCCTTTTTCGATCGAGTCTCCAGATTTGACAAAAATCTCCGTGACTAGCCCTTCTGTTTGGGGTTTGATTTGTACTGAGCGTTTTGCCTCTAGGCTGCTGACAAATTCGGAGGTATCTTGGATTGAGCTGGTTTCAAGGGCTGCGATTTTGACTGGTATGCCTTTGGGTTTACCTGCTGCTGCTTGTTGCGGCGGGCGACTTTGACTCGACTGCCACAGGTACCAGCCGCCACCGCCTGTGACGATCGCGATCGCGGCGATTAGCAGCCAGCGGGATCGCGGTTTCGCTGGGCGCGGGCGATCGGCAATGTCGGGAAAATCTTCGGGTTGATAGTTGTCTGCATCGGTTAGATGAATTTCCGGTGTAGCAGTTTTTGGGTTTTCAACTTCAACGGCGGATTCTAGGGATTTAGATTCAACGACGGATTCTGGGGATTTAGAATAACTCATGGAGCACCACTTAGATTTTTTTTAAACATTTGACTTATTTAGACTTTGGCGGCATCTTTGCTCCCTAGCGTCCCTCTCAAGCGGGATGGAATCTCCCAAGTGTCTTTTTGATGGGGTTGGAGAATCGCGCGATCGCTTTTCTCCTTAGCTAGTTGCTCGGTTAACCACTGTATTTCTAATGCCAGCACTGACTTGCAGCGATCGCCAGAGGCGAGTTGATACTCGTCGGTTAGCGGATATTCGCTTTTGAGACTTTCGATGTAATCTTGCCGGATGTAACAGACTCGCAAGCGGTGTTCTAACAATTTCAGGCGTTCTGCAGGTTCTAAGTCGCCAAAAAAGAAAAATTTGATTTGGAAACGGGAACCACTGTTTACCCAACTTTCTTGAGGGTGATCTAGCATTTTTTTGCGCCAGAGTTCGCGCCCTTTGTCTGTAATGGCGTAAATTTTGCGCGGACAGCCTGCATCTCCGGCTTCTTCGGCAATTGTCGCAATCTGGCCTCGCTGTTCCAAACGTTTGAGCAGCGGGTAAATCGCTCCGTAGTTAACGCTGATGCAACTGCTCATAAACAGCTCTAGTTTTTGCTTTAACCGATAGCCGTGCAAGGGTTCCCGCTGTAGCAGACCAAGGGCTGATAGTTCAAGCATTTATATCAAGTTGATATTATATTCTGGATTATATAACTATAGCTGACTCAAGCGCGATCGGGTCAATAGTTAGTTTGATAGAAATTTTAGTCTTAAATACACATTTAATAAAATTTGTCAACACTCTGAAGATATATTAGACAGATCCAGCAAAGACACTCAAGAACAAGGTCGAAGAGCCTGTTGCAAAGCGAGGGGAGATGTCTAAATATATCAAAATAATAACTGCGCTGAACGTCGCGATCGTCTCTTTGTACCATCAGTCGTTAGCGCAGCCCGCCCCTACGGGGGCTACGCCAACGAAGAGGATCGCACTTTCCGACGAATCGGCACGCTCATCACCTGCTGCCGATTTGCCGCGCTGTACGCGAGTGTTATTAACTCCTGACTTTCGGTTTTCTTGGAAAACCCAAAAATCCAGCCGCCCCGCAATTCTGCCTAGTAACGCAAATAGGCGAGGAAAAGCCTCCATTTACTCGTTTTACTCGTTACCAGGAAGAGCGAAAGTAACGCAGATCCGGAGGCTCTGCCTCTATCTTGTTTTGAGTGTTTTGATGCGGGATTAGATATATAGCAATTCCAGCGAAAGATGAGGTATCGATCCCTAAATCTAAAATCTAAAATCTAAAATCTAAAATCGACTTGGTTCTATAAAACTATTCAAAAACTGAGGACTAAAGTCCCCACTACGAACCTAAATACAATTCCTCAAACAAAAAACCGGGTTTCTTACCAAAACCCGGCTACCACGAACACAAGGAATAGAAAAACTGCTGAAATCTTAATTCTTCAATAACTTCATCCCCATTTTTACCTTGTCCAAAATCGTCTTTTGCGAGACGCAAGTAATCAGACACAGCTTGCCGCAATTCAAAGTATCCCGGCGGACTTCCTGAGCTTTTTCGCCGTACCAAATCGCGCGGGCGCTTTGCTCTTTCACATTCCCAATCACCGGATATTCATCGCACAATTTCACATCGCCGCGCGTATCAATCCAGTAATTACGCAGTCCAACGCGACAAGGGCGAGTTGAATCGGGAGCTTTTTCTTCTTGGAAGTGAGGAACCATCAAACGCAACACTTCATCGCTGTTCATAATTGGCGCGCCGTTTTTCTTCATCTCAATTAAGCGCTCAATTACCTGTGAAAATTCTTCCCTGTCTTCTTCTTCTACCCACAATTCCGAATAGGTTTCTGGTGTCCAGCGGTTGACTGGTTGGAAGTTCACCGTTGTGGCTCCAATTCCTTGCGCCCAGGTGACAATTTCTTCTAGGTGGCGGAAGTTGAGGCGGTTGATCGTCGGTTTGACGTTGATCGGAAACAGGACGTTTTGCTTTTCTTGTTCGGCGCGCAGATAACCGATTCCTTTGGATAGTCTATCGAACAATCCGGGTTGACCGCGCAAATAATCGTGCAATTCTGCATTCGGCCCGTCAACGGACATATTCACGTTAAAAGGACGCGCTGCCACAGTTTTAGCAGCATTTTCCTTAGTCATGCAATAACCGTTGGTGGTTACGCCGGCGTGAATGCCGTTTTTGTTTGCAAAAGCTAGCAAGTCTAGAAAACCTTTTTTAATATAAGGTTCGCCGCCGCTAAAGTTGATCGAAAATTCGCCGACAAATTCTTTGACGCTCAACAAGGCATTTTCCCAATCTTCGATCGTCATTTCGTCTTTATATTCTTTGAGCCGCCAATACTCGCACTGGCGGCATTTAACGTTGCAGCGTTCGTTAACAATGCCGTAAAAAGTGACGGGGCTTGTCATGTCGAATCCTGTATTAATCCTGAGCGATTCGGCTACTGCACTCTGGGTGTGTTTTACGCCCAGTCTGGATAATGTTAAAGCATCCATGTCTTGTTTTCCTTACGTGTTGTTACTTAAGTTGATTTATCGAACCGATTTTTGTATCTAGAATTTTGTGCGTATTATTACGCATTGCTCGTTACGTATTCCTTGCGAGTACGTATGCACCATCCTAAGTGTTGGTTTTGGGTATGGCTAGATGTTTTTCAAAGATTTATAATGTTAAGACTTGTAACACATTAGTATTATTAATGCAAAAGCGATATTTCGTGTTAAAAAATGAAGGCTGCTTAATTCTTGGCAAAATATTATATACGCTTAAAGCTGATTTCAGCCCAAAAAATGTAGTTTTAGTTTACATTTGGTAAATTAACTTAACACTTTTGTCTGTAATAATACTTAAGTACGCTGTATTAATAACTTAAAATTATCGTCAAATAAGCAGCTCGTACAGGAGTTGGCTTCACACCAGCTTTACAATAGGAGGGAATTTAAGTATTTGAACGGCAAAAAATGGCGACAAACATGGGACGATATTTGCAGGTACTGAAATTGTTCTGGGGTGCGGCGATCGCAGCGGAGCTCGAATACCGCATCAACTTTGTCCTGGCAGCCCTCAGCAGCCTCGGAAACCTTGCTGGCAGTTGGTTCGGACTGTTTTTGTTCTACCGTACCGGCTACACTTTTTCGGGCTATTCATGGAAAGAAGCTTTGGTTGTACTCGGGATTTTTACGGTTTTGCAGGGGTTTTCGTCAACCTTTCTCGCGCCTAACCTCAACCGTATTGTCGATCGAGTGCAGCAAGGTACTCTCGATTTCGTACTCCTCAAACCCATCAGTTCGCAATTTTGGCTGTCTGCAAACACAATCTCCCCTTGGGGAGTCCCAGATTTAATCTTCGGCGCGCTATTATTGATCTATGCTGCTAACAAATTGGGAGTAGCAATTGGCAACTATTTTTTAACAGCAATACCGCTGTTATTCGGAGCTATTACTCTTTACAGTATCTGGTTTATGTTAGGTGCAACTAGCATTTGGTTTGTCAAGATTTACAACGTTACCGAAGTGCTCAGAGGATTGTTAGAAGCGGGTAGATTTCCAATGGCAGCTTATCCTGCAGCTTATCGATTTTTCTTCACTTTTATAGTTCCGGTTGCTTTCTTGACGACTGTGCCGGCAGAAACCATGCTGGGCAGAGGTGAAATTGTTTGGATCGCAGGGGCGGGAGTTTTGGCGATCGGGCTGTTGTTGTTTTCGCGCTACTTCTGGCAATTTGCACTCCGCTTTTACACCAGCGCTTCGAGTTAGGTAAGCTGCGGCGTGACAAGAAATTTTCTGTGATGTTTGAGGGGGAAAAAACGAAAGAAGGTTTGACCAGTCGGGAATAGTCCATGAAAATATACAGTTTGAAGATAGTACAGCCGACAAAGAAAATATTTGTGTCCTATCTACTTATATTCTAAAAAAAACAGTAAAATTTCAAAATATCCTTGAAATATCAACTTTCAATCAACTACGCAAACGAGGGCAAACGAGTGAAAAGAAAAAAACTGGGCAACAGTAATTTTAACATCAGCGCGATCGGTCTGGGAGGTATGCCGTTGTCGTTAAGCGGCAAGCCGCCAGAATCGCAAGCAATTGCGGTAATTCACCGCGCCCTCGATTTGGGCGTCACCCTGATTGACACTGCAGATTCCTATTGCGAAGATCAATCCGACAAACACCACAACGAGCACCTGATTGCCAAAGCTTTGCAAGAGTACACCGGAGATATTCGGCCGGTTACTGTGGCCACGAAAGGCGGCTTGATGAGGCCTCAAGGTGCCTGGACGCGCAACGGGAATCCCCACCATTTGCGTAAGACAATTCGCGAAAGTTTTGAGGCTTTGGGCGGCAATCAGCCGATCGACCTTTGGCAGTATCACTCGCCCGATCCAGCCTATACAATCGAAGCAGCCCTAGCACCGGCAAAGGAAGCAGTAGAAGCAGGAATGATTCGATTTATCGGAGTTTCCAACTTTTCTGTAGAGCAGATCAAACGCGCCCGCGACACAGTAGAAATTGTCTCGGTGCAGAATCAGTACAATCCGTGGCACAGACAGCCGGAATCCGACGGCGTACTGGAATATTGCGAAGCCGAAAACCTGACATTTTTCCCCTGGAGTCCTTTGGGGGGAAGCCGCCGAGTCACCAGCTTGCAAGATATGCCCGCGATCGCCTCTTTAGCCGCCGAAAAAAACGTTTCAGTGTACTGTATAGTATTAGCTTGGTTGATGGCACAATCGCCCTGCGTCGTTCCGATTCCCGCTGCGACAAAATTATCGAGCATTGAGGACTCCGTAAAGGCGATCGAAGTTAAATTGACTGACGAAGAATTGCAACAAATTGCAGTAAGTTAAA
>JBBSNU010000164.1:0-9048 GCA_038260455.1 Chroococcales cyanobacterium
AATTTGAACCTGCGCGAGTACCCAATAAGTTTTCAAATTTCCGAAATTCCGTTTTTCATACTGTTAGGAGTTTTAGCCGGAATTTTCGGAGCTTTGTTTAGCAAAGGGATTATTGCTAGCTTGAATTTTAACAAGCGAACCCTCAAATTGTCCTTGCCCGTGCGAATTGCTCTAGCTGGCATAATCTGCGGTTCAGTAATAGCTTTTTTGCCAGAAAATTTTCGTGACAATACAGGTTTGCGGGAGTTTTTGCTGACTGGTGAAGCCAACGCTACAACGAGTTTAACTGCTTTTACCGCTCATTTTTTTCTAACAATTATTTCTGCTGCTTCTGGAGCTCCGGGAGGATTGTTTTCTCCTTCCTTAGTTATGGGTTCTGCCCTAGGTCAGCTTGTGGGGATTTTGCAAGAAAATTCCCTTGGTGTCGGTTTGCCCACAACCTATGCTTTGGCGGGAATGGGAGGTTTTTTTTGCGCGGTTTCGAGAGCTCCGATTACTGCGGTAGTAATTGTGTTTGAAATTACGGCGGATTTCAAATTAGTGCTACCTTTGATGATCTGTTCTGTTGTTGCTTATTTAGTCGCAGAAAAGGTAGACAGCGGCTCGTTGTACAGTCACCTTTTGGAGTTTAACGGCATTCAATTGACGCAGGCCAAAGCTGCCAGCAATACTTTGAGCGACTTGCACGCAGCTAACGTCATGCAGCGCCGAGTTGAAACTCTGTCGAGCCTGCTGACTTTGGAGGAAGTGATGCAGGCTTTTTCGCGATCGCACCACCGAGGCTTTCCAGTAGTAGATGGCGGTAAATTAGTTGGAATTGTCAGTCAAACCGATTTAGCAAATGCCAGCAAGCGCAATTTTTCCGGCAACTCCCTGCTAAAAGAATTTATGACTGTACAGCCAATTACGGTAAAAGCAACCGATACTTTAAGCGAGGTTTTGTACAGGCTCAACAACTACCATCTCAGCCGATTGCCGGTAGTAGAAGGCCGCCATTTGGTGGGAATTATTACCCGCAGCGACATTATCCGAGTTGAATCCGATCGCCTCAGCGGAGAAACAACCCAGGGCCCGCATCCAGAACCTTCCTATGTAGTGTATCAAACCAAAGCTCCCCAAGTCGGAAACGGCCGGCTGTTAGTGCCGCTTTCCAACCCGCAAACAGCGCCCGCTTTGCTACGGCTGGCGGCGGCCATTGCGCGCGATCGCAATTACGAACTAGAATGCCTGCAAATCATCACAGTACCGCGCAACAGTTCCCCCTCAGAAAGCGCAGTGCGGACTACAAAAAGCCGTCGCCTGCTACAACAAGCCGAGCGAACAATTCGCAATTGGAACTTGCCAGTACACACTCAAATCCGGGTAGCTCACGACGTACCTAACGCGATTTTGGAGACAATTAAGGAGCGACATATAGATTTAATTTTAATGGGCTGGCAAGGCGAATTATCCACAAAAGAACGCATTTTTGGGGATGTTGTAGATACCGTAATTCGGCAAGCTGGTTGCGAGGTAGTTTTGGTGAAATGGAGCCAAAAACTATTAGCAAAAAGCCAGAAAAATGTGTTTTCAGCCGGGAGCGAGAGGGGGGAATATGCGTCTAAAGAATGGCCGTTAAATGCCGCAGGAGTTGATGGGGCAGAAAATTCTACATTGGCCGCATCAAGTTCATCAGCGACTCCTGAGACAGAACTTTCGCCGCCGAATTCCGACATTCCGGTGCCAGAATTGGGACTGCACACGCTGATGAGCTTGCGGCGCTGGTTGGTGCCAATTCGCGGCAGTTACAAACAAGCTGCAGCTTTGCGCCTGCTACCTGCTTTAGTGGCTGCGAGTTCAGTACCGGAGATTAAATTGTGTCAAATTCACCAGCCTTCTGTTGCAGAACCCTCGCGCGACGAATTAAAGCAAGCTGCGGAGTTTATTCAGCGCCGGGTTAAGTGTTCGGTAATCGCGACTGCGGTTTGCGCTAAATCGGTTTCTGATGCTTTAATCGATCAGGCTCAGAACGATCAGTGCGATGCGATCGTCCTAGGAGCGAGTCGCGAAGGGCTACTGAAACAGGTAATTCACGGGAACATCCCGGAAGCTGTGGCGCGCGGGTGCGACTGTACAGTTATTTTAGTGCGATCGGCATCCTAGCAAAATCATACCATTTGCGATTTTAGTCGTAGGGTGCGTCGCCAGCAAAAATCCCTAAATTATATCGACAATCTCACAGCGACGCACCTGACACCTGGGGCTCGTGCCAACAACTCTTTATAAATTATATAACTAACAAACCCTCACAAACCCTAGGGTGCGTCAGAGCGAAAATTATCTGTCTGCGATCGTCACATTCTCACCTGACGCACCCTACAATAACAAACCCTAGGGTGCGTCAGAGCGAAAATTATCTGTCTGCGATCGTCACCTTCTCACCTGACGCACCCTACAATAACTACTATTTGCGATTTTAGTCGTAGGGTGCGTCGCCAGCAAAAATCCCTAAATTCTACGCACAATCTCACAGCGATGCACCTGACACAATAGTTGATCGAACAACCCTCTGTTTCACGATTTCTCAAATATTATTTTGTAGCCATACTTTTTATAAATGGTATAAGTAACAAATCCTAGGGTGCGTCAGAGCGAAAATTATCTGTCTGTGGTCGTCACATTTTGACCTGACACACCCTACAATTACTTTTTATAAATGGTATAAGTAACAAACCCTAGGGTGCGTCAGGGCGAAAATTATCTGTCTGTGGTCGTCACCTTCTCACCTGACGCACCCTACAACAATTAAAATAACTAACTTCTTCCCTCTTCCCTCTTCCTTCTTCCTTCTTCCCTCTTCCTTCTTCCTTCATTATGGTTCACTTTAACGTAGGATTTCAACACTTCAACTCTTTTGCTGACATTACCCTATCCTTGGCGACAACATTAGACAAAATGGAAATTCCCATTTCAGTCGCACCATCGCCAATCGCCTCTCACATCACCCGCAATTCCACAGCAGAAGAAAACCACCTACTAGCAAAGTGGATGAACGCCGTACCATCAGATTTATTTCAGATCAAGTGGTCTCATTACTGGAAACCTTATTTTCTCAAAGAACTTAACGGACATCTCAACTTAGAATTTTTTGCCATCAATTACGAATTCACCAGAAACGATGAGAATTATGACTACTGGATTTATGATGCAGTCAATAATTTATCCCACATCCTAGCAGTAAGCGAATATTCTAAAAACGTTTTAATCAAAGCTGGCTGTCCCGCTCAAAAAGTCTCAGTCGTGCCTTTAGGTTTCAATCCTTTAATCTCGCAACTTTATTCTTCCAAACCGCAGAAAACCCAAAAAGATATAAAATCTATTCTGCACATGACCAATTCTTACGATTTGTATAGATTTGGCACCGACCTCGCCATTCAAGCATTTTATCAAGAGTTTAAAGATGATCCTAACGTAGAGTTAATTATCAAAGATGGCGGCAAAAATCCTGATGTCATAGGAGAACATATCGTAAATATCGAAAAGCAATTCGGCAAGTCCAAGTCAAAAATTCAGATCAGACCTAAATTTTGCAATAAAACAGAACTAGCTGATTTATACTTATCAGCCGATGCTGTTTTAGCTCCATTTCGCGGCGAAGGTTTTGCGATTAAAATTTTGGATGCCTTTGCAGCAGGCTTACCCGTCGCCATGACCCTGTACGGGGGCCCGACGGACTACGCTAATACTGATAACTGCTATCCCATTGCTTACGATCTAATTCCCGTCGGAGAGTGTTACGATACTCAGTATCTGAAAATCAAAAATGATCCTCATTGGGCAGAACCAAATGTTCAGTCTGTTCGCGAGCAATTGCGAAAAATTATTGAAGACCCGATGCGTTTTGAGATAGCTCAAAAAGCTAGAGAAACGGCAGATTTATTTAATTGGAAAGCAACGGGCAAAAAATTGCTAAAATTAATGCGAGAGTTGTTTTAGGAGCGGAAATTATGGGACTAGAACGCAAAATGTTTAGGGGAATGTTTTCACCTAGCGAAGTGGTAAGATTGAAGCAGCCTTGTTTTACTCCCGGGCGGTTGTTTGAACCAGGAAATTATAACGCCGCTGATTTACCAGATGTAGCTTTTGATATGGGTTTAGTAGACCATTTACCCCCAGTCAAAGGCAATAGTCCAGCAAATCTCAACGCCCCGAACCCACAGCCTCAAAACCTTGAGGAATAAACTCCCGGTGTGAGGGTTCGGACTTCAGTCCGAAAATTTCAAACAATCAAAAGACCTCTTGCACTCATTCCCAAATTATCTTGAAATAATCTGCGTTTATCGGTGTTTATCTAGCTTAAATCTGCGCTTGAAATATCGAGGTCGGATTTATGCAAGAGGTCTAGAGACTAAAGTCCAGATTGCAAAAAAGATCGAGCCAATTTAACCATTTTGCTCAATCTGGGCAATTAACTCTTTCAAAACCTTACTAGCCTTATCATTTTCAATCTGACAAGTTCCGGCGTTCTGATGCCCGCCGCCACCATATCTTAACATTAACTCCCCAATATTAGTTTGAGAAGTTTTGTTGAAGATTGACTTACCAACTGCGAAAACCGTATTTTGTTGTTTCAGCCCCCAAAGTGCGTGAATCGAGATATTGCACTCGGGGAACAAAGCATAAATTACAAAACGATTCCCTGCATAAATCACATCTTCGCTACGCAAATCCAAAACAACTAATTTATTATAAACTTGGGCGCAGCGCTGTATTTGCTCTTTGAATTTTTCTGATTGCTCGAAGTAAAGGTCTACTCTTTCTTTTACATCAGGAAGCTGCAAGATTGAGTCGATAGTATGATTTTTGCAGTAATCGATTAACTGCATCATTAACTGATAGTTGGAAACTGTAAATTCTTTAAACCTGCCCAACCCAGTCCTAGCATCCATTAAGAAGTTTAACAGCACCCATTTTTCCGGATCCAAAATTTCTTCTTTGGCAAATTGAGCGGAATCTGATTTGTCAACTGCCGCCATCATTTCTTCGGAAGTATTGGGGAACTTTGCTTTGCCTCCATAATATTTGTACAGAACACTAGCTGCTGAAGCTGCATAGGGGTCGATGATGTGATTGATTTTGATTTTTTCGTGTCTGAGAGTTTCGCTGAAATGGTGGTCGAAGGCTAGATGAACTCCCTCAACATAGGGTAAATTGGTGCTAATATCGTTATTTGTTATGTCGATTTTTCCGTCCTGCATATCTTTAGGATGCACGAATTTAATCTCGTCGATTAAATCGAGTTCTTTGAGCAAAACGGCACAGACAAGACCGTCAAAATCGCTGCGGGTGACTAATCTGTATTTTTTAGTGAGTGGCATATGCTTTGGTGATGCGGAGGAACTGATCACCCGCTAATATAACTTATTACCCGATCGCACTACAATATGAACCCTAACCCTTACGCTTGGATAGAGAAATCCCTGGACACTGTTCGCCGGGCCGATTGGTATCGATCGCCCCAATCGATCGAAAGTTGCCCTGGCCCTGCGGTAAAATTAGGAAACCGTCGGCTGATTAACTTTGCCAGCAACGATTATCTCGGCCTCGCGGGGGATGACAGGCTAATTCAAGCGGCTGTGGCTGCAACAAAGGAATTTGGTACGGGCGCGACTGGTTCGAGGTTGCTCAGCGGACACCGCGATTTGCACCGACAGCTAGAAAAGGCTATAGCTAATTTAAAACAAACCGAAGACGCTTTAGTGTTCAGTTCGGGATATTTAGCGAATTTAGGGGCGATCGCCTCGATTGTCGGCAAGCGCGATTTGATATTATCTGACAAGTACAACCATTCGAGCCTCAAAAACGGAGCAGCACTCAGCGGTGCAACAGTGCTAGAGTACGATCGTTGCCATCTTGAGGATGTAAAAGCCAAGCTAGAGCAAAATCGGGCAAAATACCGCAAATGTTTAATTATTACCGACAGCGTCTTCAGCATGGATGGGGACTTGTGCCCGCTGCCGCAGTTGCTAGCTTTGGCGGAACAATTTAACTGCATGGTATTAGTAGATGAAGCTCACGCTACAGGAGTTTTCGGTGCTAGCGGTGCCGGTTGCGCGGAACATTTCGGGTGTACGGGATTGCCGCTAATCCAAGTGGGCACCCTTAGCAAAGCTTTGGGAAGTTTGGGCGGCTACGTTGCGGGCTCTGCGGCTTTAATTGACTTTCTCCGCAATCGAGCTGCAACTTGGATTTATACTACAGCATTAACGCCTGCTGACACGGCGGCTGCTTTGGAAGCTGTGAGAATTGTACAGCAAGAACCAGAACGCCGAGTGCGGTTGCAGCAAAATATTGAAACTTTTAAATATTGCGCGATTATCGATCGAAAATTACCAATTAACAACTCCCTCTCCCCAATTTTCAGTTTGCCGTTAAAAGATGCAGCCACAGCTTTAAAAGCGGCAAGCAAACTCAAGGAAATGGGTATTTTTGCTCCGGCGATTCGGCCTCCGACTGTAAGTGTGAGCCGAATTCGGATTTCGCTGATGGCAACTCACGAGCTCGCACACCTGCAGCAGTTGGTAGAGGCTTTGGGGCAAGTTTTGAGTTTTGAGTAAATGTAGGGTGTGCGCTGCGTAGCGCTTGGCTAAATGTAGTTGAGTTTGTAGGGTGCGCGCTTCGCCCTGCTTTAGATTGTGGGAAATGTTAAGATATCGCTATTGACTTATGGCAAACAGTGTACACTATTGTGGTCGATCGGTCAACAAGTGTAAATTTTTGGTAAATTTAGATACTTTTTGGAATTTAGCGCTATATTAAAAGAGTAGTCGGTACACCAAATTCAATATAAGGAATGTCCACCATGAACACAAATCGCAAAAACGTACAAAAAGTAGCTGAAACCCACCGCGCTAACATTCACAAGCAACTGATGCACCGCATCGAAGTCGCTAGATCCAGCGGCAATCAAGATTTGGTTCGGGTACTGGAAGAGGAAATGAAACAGCTTTCATAGGCTGCAACTAGAATTTGCGCGCAGTCCGGTTTAGATGGTTGTGCGAGAAATGCAGAATTCCCGCAACCGCTACCTATTAAGTTTTCACTTCTCTATTAGTTGGTAAAAAAAACCCGGTTTCTTCAAGAAACCGGGTTTTTTATGGAACTTTTGGGTGCGGAATACGCGCCTGACTGGGATAAAAACAAATACGGTTTAGTTAAGCCCGGAGATCCCCCCTAACCCCCCTTAAGAAGGGGGGGACAAGAATCCGATCAAAGTCCCCCTTCTTAAGGGGGATTTAGGGGGATCTCCGGGGAATAAACAGGGCTAACCCAAGCGTATTCGGATAAAAACTGTTGAGTTCAAAACTCAAAACTCAACACTTTTTATCTGCCTCCGACTACAACATTTTTAATCCGCAAGTGGGGGCCGCCGACGCTGACGGGTAAACCGCCTTGGCCGCCTTTGCCGCAGCCGCCATAGGCATAAACTGAGTCGTTGCCGATCGACTCAATATCCTTTAAAGTCTGAAATACATTGCCGCTTAAAGTGACATCACTCACCGGTTCAGCTAATTTGCCGTCGCGAATCATGAACCCTTCCGCCGCCGCAAAGGTAAACATTTCGCCGTTGGTTTGTCCTCCCAACATCCGCACTGCATACACTCCTTCCTCAATGTCGCCCACCATTTCGTCAAAAGAATGTGCGCCAGATTCGATCGCCGTATTAGTCATCCGCACCAACGGCATAAAAGTAGCGCTCAGAGCCCGGGCATTTCCCGTCGGAGCTTCGCCCATTTTGCCCGCAGTCTCGCGATTGTGCATCCTCGCTGCTAAAACTCCATTTTTGATTAAATGCTTGCACTGAGCCGGCACGCCTTCGTCGTCGTATTTGAGAGTTCCCGGCAATCCCGGCAATGTTGCGTCGTCAATTACATTCAATTGTTCGATCGCCACAGGCTTACCCAAAGTCAACAATTCCTGCATTTTCGGGTTTTCGTAAATGCCGTCAGCTTCCGACAAATGACCGAAAGCTTCGTGAATAAACACCCCAGACAAATAAGGGTCTAAAATCACCGGATACTGGCCGCCTTTGACCGGTTTTGCCTCTAGTTGGCTGACAGCTCGAACCGCCGCACTCTTAACACGATCTTCAATATTTGTCAAGACATTGTAATCCGATCGCGAATGAATCGACTCAAAGCCTTGACGGACGACACCGCCTTCGCCACGGGCGATCGCCCCGAAACGCCCCGTCACGTCCAAGCGCTCTTGAGCGATCGAAGTGCCTTGAGAATTCACAAAATAAGTAATCCCAAATCTGTCGCTGTAACCTGCCATTGTCGTCTGAATTCGCGGGTCATAATCTAACAGCAACTGGTTGTAAGATTCGAGCAACTTGCGCTTTTCTGCTAGATTAATCGATCGCGGATCGCGGCCCAATTCCACCGCTACATAATCTTGAATCGGGGTGACATCTGCTAGTACAGTTTTTTCGCTACCAACTAAACGAGACTGCACGACAGCTTCTTCAATCCGAGCTTTTAACTCAGCTAAACCGTTAAAAGTTACAAAACTCCAGCCGCCTTTATGACAGGCGCGGATGCCGCCGGCGAGACTGAAACTGCGGTTGACGGCATCTAACTGAGGGCCGCGAAAACTAATCGCAGTTGACTCGCTTTTTTCCAGGCGAACTTCTAGATAATCTACTCGATCGCGATAAGGTGCGATCGCTTCCATCAACTGTTCCTGCATCAAATTGCCCCTATGAAGATTTACGCCCAGCGCTGAAAAAAATTATTGCTAACCCTATTTTAACGAATAAATCCCGTCTTTCGCGTGCACGAGTCCGAAGGGGGAGCGGGAGAGAACCGGAGAGGGGAGAGGGCATTGAAAGATCAAACTCACATCATGTACGGGACGATCGAGAACCTGTAGATACTGTCTTGATCTGTCAAGGGGTAGCGAGCAAATAAGTTGGATCGAAAGGCTTTTGGGACTTTAAAATCCCAAAAGCCAAATGCACCAACTTCCTCATCAGAGCACCAATTACCTGCATTTTGACCTTGCCAC
>JBBSNU010000165.1:0-8989 GCA_038260455.1 Chroococcales cyanobacterium
CCGACTAACGGCGCAGTATCCGCTTTAACAGTGTCACTCCCTTCAATCCTATCTGCCGTCCGAAATTGCCGATCGGAATTGGAGCCACAACTCTTTCTCCCTCCGACGGAAACAGCTTTGCTTCCAGCAATTCCTTAAGTTTGCTGCTAGTCAAAGGTCGATTTAACATTCCCATATGCGCCAGAGAAATCGAACCCGTTTCCTCGGACACCACGACACACACGCAAGCTTGCACCCGTTCGGTAATCCCCATAGCCGCCCGGTGGCGGGTTCCCAACTGTCGCGACGCGCTGCGATCGGACAAAGGCAAAATTACCCCCGCCGACACGATCCGCGAAGCTCGAATCAAAACGGCACCATCGTGTAGCAAAGTTTGCGGCTGAAAGATTGTCTGCAACAATTCCTTAGAGATTTCAGCATTTAGCTTGACTCCCGGCACTGAAAAATCCCGATCGTCGATCGGAGAATCTGTTTCTACAATTAATAAAGCGCCCGTGCGGTTTTGCGAAAGTTCTTTTACTGCGTCCACAATTTCATCTATTACGCTGTCCGGTGCGGGAGTTGGTCGGCGATCGCGTCCAAACAATTGTCTAAATTCCCCCCGCCCTAATTGTTCCAGAAATCGGCGAAACTCCGACTGCAATATTACCGCCATTGCCACAGCAGAACCTGTCACCAGGCTGTTGAGCGCAACGTGCAATAGCCTCAATCCAGCCCAGTTGCTCAGTGCCGTCGCCAGCATCAAAATAATAAATCCCCGTACCATCCACAGCGTCCGGCGCTCCCCGACGATGACGAGCACCAAATACGCAAGCGTAAATACCAGTCCAATATCGATCGCCTGAACCAATAAGGACTCAACGAGGCCAAAGTTATAGCCAGATTGTTGATTGTTCATGGTTCATCGAACGCTACCGCCTGTGAACCGCGAACCGTGATGCACTCGAACCCGTGAACCATGAACAGTTGTTATTCCAATCGCGTGACTGAACAAGCCAAAAGTAAAAAGTTAAAAGACAATCATCAAGAAATCAAAATGAATTATCTTACTTTTTACTCTTTACTTTTTATTTTTTACTTCTTACTTTTGAGTTCCGAGTCGTGCCGGAAGGCGATCGAGCCTCAGCAAATCCTGGTAAGTTTCCCGCTGTAAAATCGTGTTAACTTCCCCATTTTTCACTAAAACCGCTGCCGGTCGGGGTACTCGGTTGTAGTTAGAAGACATACTGTAATTGTATGCTCCTGTAGCCGTAACGGCGAGAATATCTCCCGCCTGACACTCTGGCAATTTAGCATCTTTAATCAGAACATCGCCTGACTCGCAGTGTTTTCCAGCAATTGTCACTGTTTCCGTTAAGGGATCGCGCATTTTGCCGGCTGCGACGATTCGATACACTGATTGATAGGTAATAGGACGCGGATTGTCCGACATTCCCCCATCCACAGCTAAATACGTCCGCATTCCCGGAATTACTTTTTTAGAACCTACGGTGTAAGCTGTAACGCAGGCTGTACCCACGAGCGATCGCCCCGGTTCGCAAAGTAATTTCGGTAATGGCAATTGCTGCCGCTCGCAAGCTGCTACCACTGCGGTGCAAATTGTCCGAGCCCAATCATCAATGCTAGGAGGATCGTCCGTCTCAGTATAGCGAATGCCCAACCCGCCGCCAATATTAATTTCTGTGGCAGGCAAATCATAACTTTGTGCTTTTGTCAAGGCCTGAATTATGACCTCGGCTAAGTCGTCGTGGGGTTGCAGTTCAAAAATCTGAGAGCCGATGTGAGCGTGCACTCCCACACAATATAATGACGGCTGTTCGCTGATGAACTTAAATACTCGATCGAGCGAATTGGGATCAAAGCCAAATTTACTATCGATTTGGCCGGTTTGAATATACTCGTGGGTGTGACACTCAATTCCCGGAGTAAACCGCACCATAATTCGTATAGGCCCACCGGTTTTGCTGCTGACACCCAATTTTCCCAAATCTGCCAGAGTCTCTAAATCCTGCCAATTATCGGCTACGGTAGTGCAGCCGCTTTCGACAGCTAGCTGGATTTCCTCGCGGGACTTGTTGTTACCGTGGAAGTAGATTTTATCGGGACTGACACCGGCTTGCAGTGCAGTATGGATTTCGCCGGCAGATACGACATCGATGCCTAAACCTTCCGAAGCTGCGATCGCGCAAACCGCCAAACAACTCCAAGCCTTAGAAGCATAGAGCACTTGAGTTTCGCCCGGATAGTAACGTGCAAAAGCATCCCGGTACTGCGTGCAAGCCGCCCGCAGCGTTTCTTCGTCTAAAATGTACAGTGGCGAGCCAAATTGCTCCACCAAAGCTGTCACTTCGCAGCCTCCGATTTCCAGCCGATCTCGGCTGTTAACGCGGGCTGTCAGCGGTAAAAGTTCTTGATTGGGCGATCTACTTTTCGGGGCTACTTGAGACTCAGACAGGTACTGAAGTCCAGATTCCACCCTGAGAGATTGAGTTGATACCATCGGCGCAATAACTATCCTTAGTGATTATTGATTTGTCAGCAGTCCTTAGCAGGCAGCGAACAGTCGCCGCTGTAGACTAATGTTTGGAGACTGATTACCAATTACTCGACAATAGCAAAAAAAACTAATCGCTACTTTATTTTCTAGTGTACAATTTACCGCCGTGCGTTTTCTAGAAATTAAACAGATCGCCACCGAACACCTCAACAGTGCGGTCGAGCTCGATCGCCTTTGTTTTGGCGGACTTTGGACGATCGAAGGCTACAGGCGCGAGTTAGACAGTCCTAACAGCGATTTATTGGGTTTGTGGGCATGGGAAACAGCAGACTGCGCCTCAGAAAGATTGGACAACGAACTCGATCCTTTTGATATTTTCTCCCCTCAAAACCGGGCGGGCACCGGGACACCGCCCCTACAAGCAACCCAAACGCTGATCGGTTTGGGTTGCTTGTGGGCAATTTTAGAAGAAGCTCACATTACCATTTTGGCGATCGATCCGCGCGTTCAAGGTCGGGGTTTGGGACAAGCTCTGCTTTGGGCGTTGCTAAAATCGGCTTGTGACAGACAATTAGAACGGGCTACTTTAGAAGTGCGATCGTCCAATTTAGCAGCAGTGGCGCTGTACGAAAAATTTGGATTTAAAGAAGCAGGAAGGCGCAAACGATACTACGAAGACACGGGAGAAGATGCTCTGGTGATGTGGCGCAGCGGCATGGAAAAACCGGAATTTCAGCAATATTTGGCGGTTGAGAAAGTGCAAATTTGCGATCGGCTGCATCAGAAAAAATGGCATTTGGCGATCGACCTTTGGCCGTTTTGAATATGATTTTGTGCAGCTTTTAATCTCAAGTCCGGTTAATCAAACGCGAGTTCGTGTCCGATCGATTCACCGCAATAAGATTGGTTCGTAGTGTGGACTTTAGTCCGCAGAATGGGGAGCATCTCAGTTTTGCAAAAAGCATTTTTTTATCATAGTGCGAGCGTCCCCGCTCGCTAGTACAATACGCGAGCGGGGACGCTCGCACTAGAAATGCAAAACTGAGATGCTCCCGCAGAATGAAAGCGGACTAAAGTCCGCACTACGAACCTTTCTCTTTACCCCAGGGCTTCGGGAGAGAGAAAAGTGTGGCAGATGTTTAAATTATTAAATTTTCGTTCTTAACTTGCATACTTCACTACTGCTACCAGAGAGTCTCAGGATATATGAGCGTAAATATAATTACTGATATTTTCAAAATCCCAGTAACTTTGGCTAATAAATTACAGTAAATTTACGGTCGATAGTAGTGCGATCGAGCTTTAATCTTTATTTCAAGATGTTGTTTTCGTTAATTGCTGCTACACACGAAAACAAACTCACTGCTCTGGGTGAAGCCTTTCAAATCAGGAATATCTAATGAACATAAAATATGGACTGACCGCTATCCTTGGGACATATTGAATATCCACATTTCCAGGAGCGACCGCTATGGCAGCTACGATCACAGGCACAATCAAAGTCAACGTTGTCAACGTCACCGATCCCAAATTCGCGGGTGTATACACAGGTGACTTTGCCTACGACGATACACATCTGACTAAAGTCGGCGAGGAGGCCATGACCATCAATGATCGAATTATACCAGGACTGCTATCTCTGAACTTTAGATTTCTGGACTTTGCTGATGGCTTAACTCCTGTCACCTATACGGCTAGTGATGATTTAAATTTCCCAGACGCTCCCGTTTTGGCTTTCTTGAACGGAATTCCCTTTCAATTTGGCTTCCAAGTTGCTCCGGGAAATGATGGCGGAGTTTGGGGTGGAAATAACGGATTTATGTTTGTAGATCCTGGGACATTTTTTTTCGTCTTGCGAAATGGAACTGTTTCAGGTAATGGGGGTGTGACCTTAGAAATTAACGAATCTCCTCCTGAACCTACTCCTGTACCAGAGAACGCCTCCCCCTTCGCCTCATTATTGGCTTTTTTGGGCTTTGGTGCCGCTCATTTGTGGAGTCTGTGGGCTTCGGAACTAGACTTCCCGACAAGGATCTTTTAGGCTTGACTTTTATTCTGTTTTGTAGAGACCGCTGTGAATTTATTTTAAATCCTCAAAGTTGAGGAACGCTACTTGAGAGCTAAGCCAAGCGCGTGACAATTACACCGGACGCACTCATGACCAAAGAAACCGGGTTTTTCAATTCATTTGACGGCTACAGCGAAGATTTTCTCCAAAAACCTGGTTTTTGACCTCCCCTGCGATCGCGCAATGGATTAACAGTGAAAAGCTCGATCGCACCTGTAACACATAAGTTTTGTGAAGCAACCTCCACACACTTCCAGATTTATGAGTTGGCGATCGCACGTAAGAGCAAAAAACATTGTGCTAGAATCCATCAATACGTAGTCGTAGGTTGGGCACAGGCCGAGAAGAACAATCTTCTTGCAGTCTAGGGGAGGTTGTAGGTCAGCCACCATTTGGGTCTTCCCAGTTGAAAGCCATCCTGCAACGTGAGCCTAGAATCTGCAACCGCAGCCGAGTGCGGCTTTCGCGGTGGGAGTGTCGCGCTAGAATTAGCATTACGAGTTAACACTCGAACAAAAACGCTCGTCGTGCGAGCGTGACCTCAAAACGGGCACATAGCAGGTGGGAATAAATCATGTTTGAACGCTTCACAGAAAAAGCAATAAAAGTAATCATGTTGGCCCAGGAAGAAGCTCGCCGCCTGGGTCACAACTTCGTAGGGACAGAACAGATCCTGCTGGGTCTGATCGGGGAAGGAACCGGAGTTGCGGCTAAAGTCCTCAAATCAATGGGGGTCAACCTCAAAGATGCTCGGATTGAGGTCGAAAAAATTATCGGGCGCGGTTCGGGCTTCGTAGCAGTCGAAATTCCGTTCACCCCGCGCGCCAAGCGGGTTCTAGAACTGTCCCTCGAAGAAGCCCGCCAACTCGGACACAATTATATAGGCACCGAACACCTGCTGCTCGGCCTGATTCGCGAAGGTGAAGGAGTAGCGGCCAGAGTCCTGGAAAATCTGGGAGTAGACTTGTCGAAAGTCCGCACCCAAGTGATTCGGATGCTGGGAGAAACCGCAGAAGTCGCAGCCACTGGCGGCGGCGCTCGCACCAAAACCCCAACCCTCGATGAATTTGGAGCCAACCTGACTCAAATGGCCGTCGATGGTAAGCTTGACCCCGTAGTCGGTCGGCAAAAAGAAATCGAACGGGTAATTCAAATCCTCGGTCGCCGTACCAAAAATAACCCGGTACTGATCGGCGAACCCGGAGTCGGCAAAACGGCGATCGCCGAAGGCCTGGCCCAGCGCATCGCTAATAACGACATCCCAGATATCCTCGAAGAAAAGCGCGTCGTTACCCTCGACATCGGCTTGCTGGTTGCCGGGACGAAATACCGGGGCGAATTTGAAGAACGCCTCAAAAAAATCATGGACGAAATCCGCACGGCGGGTAACGTCATTTTGGTGATTGACGAAGTGCACACTTTGATCGGTGCGGGTGCGGCTGAAGGTGCGATCGACGCAGCTAACATTCTCAAGCCGGCTTTGGCAAGAGGCGAGCTCCAGTGTATCGGCGCTACCACCCTTGATGAGTACCGCAAGCACATCGAGCGCGATGCAGCCCTAGAACGGCGCTTCCAGCCCGTGATGGTCGGCGAACCTACTGTTGACGAGACGATCGAGATTCTCTTCGGGCTGCGGGAACGCTACGAACAGCACCACAAGCTGAAAATCTTGGACACGGCCCTGGAAGCCGCAGCCAAACTCTCTCATCGGTACATCTCCGATCGCTTCCTCCCAGACAAAGCTATTGACTTGGTAGATGAAGCTGGTTCCAGAGTCCGCTTGATCAACTCCCAACTTCCCCCCGCAGCCAAAGAACTTGATAAGGAACTCCGCAAAGTCCTGAAAGATAAAGACGAAGCGGTGCGTTCTCAAGACTTTGACAAAGCGGGTGAATTGCGCGATCGAGAAATGACGATCAAAGCCGAAATTCGCGCGATTTCCCAAGCCAAAAAAACCGACTCGGCGGCCCGTGGCGACACCGACCCATCGCCAGTAGTTACCGAAGAAGATATCGCTCAAATCGTCGCAAGCTGGACGGGCGTACCGGTTAACAAACTAACTGAATCTGAGTCCGAAAAACTGCTGCACATGGAAGATACCTTGCACCAGCGTTTGATCGGCCAGGAAGAAGCAGTGAAAGCCGTTTCCCGTGCCATTCGTCGCGCCCGCGTTGGGTTGAAAAATCCCAATCGCCCGATCGCCAGTTTCATCTTCTCCGGGCCCACAGGCGTCGGCAAAACCGAACTCACCAAAGCCTTAGCTGGCTACTTCTTCGGTTCCGAAGACGCGATGATTCGGTTGGATATGTCCGAATACATGGAACGTCACACCGTCTCCAAACTCATCGGTTCTCCTCCCGGGTACGTCGGCTACAACGAAGGCGGCCAACTCACAGAAGCAGTCCGCCGCCGTCCTTACACCGTCGTATTGTTCGACGAAATCGAAAAAGCCCACCCCGATGTCTTCAATATGCTCCTGCAAATATTGGAAGACGGCCGCTTAACTGATGCTAAAGGTCGCACCGTGGACTTCAAAAACACGCTGCTGATTATGACCTCTAACATCGGTTCTAAGGTCATCGAAAAAGGCGGCGGTGGCCTCGGTTTCGAGTTCACAGAAAACCAAGCCGATGCTACTTACAACCGCATTCGCTCTTTGGTTAATGAAGAACTTAAGAACTACTTCCGCCCAGAATTCCTCAACCGACTTGACGAAATTATCGTCTTCCGTCAGTTGAATAAGGAAGAAGTCAAGGAAATTGCCGTCATCATGCTCAATGAAGTGTTCGGCCGCTTGACAGAACAGGGAATCACGATGGAAGTGACCGAGAAATTCAAGGAACGACTGGTAGAAGAAGGCTATAATCCCAGCTACGGAGCTCGACCTCTGCGCCGCGCTATCATGCGGTTGTTGGAAGACAGTTTGGCTGAGGAAATCCTTTCTGGCCGCATCAAAGATGGCGATACCGCTGTTGTGGATGTGGGCGAGGACGGACTTGTCAAGGTACTGCAAGGCCAAAAGCGGGAATTGCTGCCCCAAGGTGCTGAGTAAGATTGAGTGGGGCGCGGCGAGTAAAGTTGTCAAATAACCAATCTCGCAGTTGCAAATAACTCGAAATCTTCACGTAAAAAAAAGGTAGAGAATCTTAATTCTCTGCCTTTTTTATGAGTTAATATCAAGAGGATACTTATTATATCGGGTACGGTAGATTGACAACGATAAAATTGGTTCGTAGTGCGGACGTTAGTCCGGCTCTGTTGCGGACTAAAGTCCGCACTACGAACGGTTTTTGTTATGCTAATCGACCGGACATGATATTCCGTCAATATTTGATGAATAGGGAAACCACAGACAAACGCAAATAAACGCAGATAATTGTAAGATAGTTTGCATTTTTTGCAATTTCAGTCTAATAATTAACAGCGATATATTTCAAGGGTAAGCTGTAGAGCATTTAAATTGAATATTCGGTTTGATTGTTTCTTGACATACAATTTGAAGGTCTCTACAACTTATTAGATAATTTGTGGCAATTATATAGCGAGGACTCAATGACATCGGAAAAAAAGAATTTAGCTACAGAAGTAGCAGAAGTGCCGGCTGAAACCTGGTTGCAGAAAGCCTGGAATTCGCAGCGAGAAAATCTACAAATCATAATTATTGCTTTGGGTTTAGCAATATTGATTCGAGCGCTGGTGGCGGAACCGCGCTTCATACCGTCAGATTCTATGATACCAACTCTGCACGTGGGCGATCGTGTCGTGGTCGAAAAAATCTCTTACTACCTCGAACCTCCAAAAACTGGCGACATCGTAGTATTTACCCCGCCGGAAAAGTTGCAAGAACAAGGCTTTACCGAAGACCAAGCATTTATCAAACGGGTAATTGGTTTACCGGGTCAAACCGTCGCTGTTAAAAAAGGTTTAGTTTATCTCAACGACAAACCCCTCGTCGAAAAATATATTGCCGAACCTCCTAAATACCAGTGGGGGCCTTATCGCGTCCCTGAAAATCAATACTTTGTGATGGGAGATAACCGCAACAACAGCAACGACTCTAGCCGATGGGGATTTTTGCCTGAGCAGAATATCATCGGCCGCGCTGTAGTGCGGTTTTGGCCGCTAGAACGTATCGGGCAAGTTTGAAGTCAGTTGTCATGAGTCATTAGTCATGAGTCATGAGTCATTAGCGCGAGCGTCCCCGCTCGCGAACGTTATTAGTCATGAGGAAGATGGAAGATGGAACCTCGGCCAACGAACGAGGTACGGGATTTAACGGATGAATGTTGGGGGAATTGGGAATTGAGAATTGGGAATTGGTAATTGGGAATTAGTAATTCTCCCCCTCTCCCCCTCTCCCACTCTCCCACTCTCCCACTCTCCCACTCTCCCACTCTCCCACTCTCCCACTCTCCCCCTCTCCC
>JBBSNU010000166.1:0-8969 GCA_038260455.1 Chroococcales cyanobacterium
AGGGATTACGCGGGAGGTGCGTCAATTATTTGACGATCCGCAAGCCGGATTTGATGCTTTGCGCGATCGGCTAGGTCATTTCAACCGCGATACTTTAGTAGCACTAATGAGTTCCCGCGAGGACATTTCCGAAGCCGATGCCAACCGCTTGATCGACCAAATTGAAGTCACCCGCAATAGAGTGTTGCAAAGAGCAGAACGCTTGCAGCAAGAAGCCCAACTTCGCCTTGAAAGTATCAAACTTCAAGCTGAAAAACAAGCAGAAGAAACCCGGAAAGCAGCCGAAGTTGCTTCTTGGTGGCTGTTTTTTACCGCTCTTACCTCGGCCGTAGCAGCAGCCGGTGCTGGTGCTTTAGCTGTCATCCGGTAACTGTTGACTGTTGACTGTTGACTGTTGACTGTTGACGGTTGACTGTTGACAGCAAACAGTTGACAGGTAACAAACACTTTATTTGCGCGATCGTGCAAGTTGATGGTGCCTGATGTGAGTTCTTGCTGACATCAGGCACTATTTTTATCAAATTTTTCAAGAGCGTGTCGGCTCGATTCACTACTATAAAAAAGGTTCGCAGTGAGGACTTTAGTCCTTCCTAAATGCGGACTAAAGTCCACACTACGAACCTTAAAGGAAAACAGAATTGTTGACAGGTTTCTCTAGATTGGCGAAGTATTTCTGCTCGCGAGAGTGTCGGCTACATTCACCACTATAAAACAGGTTCGATGGGAGCATCTCAGTTTTGCATTTAATAGTGCGAGCTTAAGAGCTCGCGTATCGTATAATACGCGAGCTCTTAAGCTCGCAGTATAAGAAAAAAATGCTTTTTATAAAAATCAGATGCTCCAGGTTCGATCGCCCGCCTCTGCGCTGCGCGAGTATCACAGGCGAACTTTTTTTGACTTCGCCAGCCCCGTTTGGAGAAAACCCCGATCGTCAGTTCATCACTCGCAGGCGATCGGTTGTGCATAATTAAGGCAACTAAAGATGTGAAAATACTACACTGATGTGGGGGCGACATACCGGATGCGTTGGATATACCAAGAGTTTGGACAAGTCCGCCCGTAACAGTCAACACGCGCAGGCCCTGTCGAGCCAATGCTAAAAAACCTACGTCTCAAACCTCCCCAGGCTAGTTGCCTAGTAGCACCGTGAGGGGGGCGACGCCATGCAACTCCGAAAAAAAACACTATTAATCATCGGTGCAGCTCTAATCAGCCTGATTCTGGTTCTCTATGCCACTGCATCAACTATTTTGCTGCACGATTTTCAAAACCTTGAGGCCCAGTACGTCCGCCAGGATGTCGCGCGGGCTTTGGACGCCCTAGATGACGACTTGTCGAATTTAGACACCAGCGCCCAAGACTACGCCGAGTGGGACGATACTTACTCTTTTGTTGATACACAAAATGAGGCTTTTGTCAAGTCAAATTTTGTCGATTCGACATTTGTTTCCTTGAGACTAAACTTGTTGCTGCTGCTGGACTCCAGCGGTCAGACGATTTTTAGCAAAGGTTTCGACCTGAAGTCCCAAACCGAAGTTCCGATTCCCGAAAGCTTGAAACAGCACTTGATTGACGCGCTGCTAGAACCCTCGAAACCGCAGGGCGATCGGCGATCGGGAAAAGCAGGCGTCATTACCCTCCCAGAAGCTAGGCTGCTAATTTCTTCGAGGCCGATCGTCAACAGCAACGCCCAAGGCCCGCCGCGCGGAACGCTGATCCTGGGACGCTACCTCGACAGCAGCGAAATCGGTTTGCTTTCAGAACTGACTCACCTGTCAGTGGATTTTAGATTGCCGAGTTTAGATTTTAAAGTGGGATCTGCCAACTATTCCAAACCGGGCGCTAAGGCGATCGCCCGATCGAGCCTAGAGTTGGAAAATATCAAACTCAAAATTTCCAACCTCAAATCAGTAGAAATTTTAGTCGAACCAGTCAGCGACAGCGTAGTGGCAGGATACGCCCTGATTCGCGACCTGCGAGGCAACCTAGCACTGCTGCTGCGAGTAGAGACAGACCGCATCATCTACCGCCAAGGTCAGGCTACCTTGGGCCTGTTTACCTTATCAATACTGGCAGTAGGTTTAGTATTTAGCGCGATCGCCCTGCTGTTGCTAGAAAACTTAGTCTTGGCAAGATTGGCAGACTTAAGCACCAGCGTCAGCAACATCGGAGCCAACGGAGACCCAGACTTGCGCGTTCATATTAGCGGAAAAGATGAACTCGCAAGCCTGGGCGGTGCGATCAACAAAATGCTAGAAGCATTGAGCAACTCTCAAGTTGAACGCTTAGAAAGCGAAGACCGCTATCGGTTGATGGCCGAAAACTCAACCGACATGATTACCAGACACAACCCCGAAGGCGTGTTTATTTACGTGTCGCCCGCCAGCCGCGCTTTGCTCGGATACGAACCTTCAGAACTCGTCGGCGCGATCCCCAACAATTATTTTCACCCAGACGATTTAGAAACCATCGCCAAAGCTCACTCAAAAGTCCTGGCGCTTCCAGTTACTTACACCGTCAGTTACCGCATCCGCCGCAAAGACGGCAAATACATTTGGTTTGAAACCACCAGCCGCACGATTCGCGATCCGGAAACTGGTTCGGTGCAAGAAATTATTGGCATTTCCCGCGACATCACCGTCCGCAAGCAAACAGAACAAGAACTGCGAGAAAGCGAAGCTGCAATTAAAGCTTTGTACCAAGTGACCTCGGCTCCCCGTACTGACCCGCAGGGCCGCCTCTTTACCTTTGATTTGCGCCTCCAAGAACTGCTGGTGATGGGATGCCGACAGTTAGGTATGTCCGTGGGAATTTTGTCCCGCATTGAAGGCGACAAATATCAAATCATGGCTGTGGAATGTCCCGACAGGTCGATCGCCAAATCAGAAATCTACGATCTCGAAAAAACCTTCTGCGTGGCTACGGTAATGTCAACAGAACCGATGTACTTTGAGTCGGTGAGGTTTTCGGGTTTGTGCTTCAACACCGACGATCCAGCCTTCAAAATCGAAGGTTACATGGGCATTCCCGTCACGGTGAAAGGTGAAGTTTACGGCACTTTGTGCTTCTTTGCTCCGACTCCTCTGACAGAACCGTTCCGAGTTGTAGACATAGAATTGGTGAAACTGATGGCTCAGTGGGTGGGAAGCGAACTAGAACGCCAGCAAACAGGCGTAGATTTGGCAAAAGCTCGCGACGAAGCGCTGGCGGCTACCAAAGCTAAAAGCGAATTTTTAGCCACCATGAGCCACGAAATTCGCACTCCGATGAACGGAGTCATCGGCATGACAGGTTTGCTGCTGGATACCTGCTTAACTCCCCAACAGCGCGATTTTGTAGAAACTATCCGCAGCAGCGGCGATGCGTTGCTGACGCTGATCAACGATATTCTAGATTTCTCGAAAATTGAGTCGGGCAAATTGGACTTGGAGAAACATCCGTTTGACATCCGCACTTGCATTGAGGAATCTCTTGACTTAATAGCTGCCAAGGCGGCACAAAAAAAACTGGAATTGGGTTACTTGATCGATCGCTCGGTACCGACAATGGCGATCGGCGACAGCACCCGCTTGAGGCAAATTTTAATCAATTTGCTCAGCAATGCTGTGAAATTTACCGAAACTGGAGAAGTAGTGGTTTCGGTGACGGCAAAAAAAATTTCAGTGCCGGCAAACTCTACAGAACCGCCAGCAATTAATGGCGAACTACCAGCAATTAACCAAGCATACGAAATACAATTTGCGGTCAAAGATACGGGTATCGGCATTCGGGGCGATCGCATGGATCGGCTGTTTAAATCTTTCAGTCAGGTAGATTCTTCAACAAGCCGGCACTACGGCGGTACCGGATTGGGTTTGGCAATTAGCAAGCGTTTGGCCGAAATGATGGGCGGCAGGATGTGGGTAGAAAGTATGGGTTGTATTGCCGGCAAGCCTCCGGCAGATTTTAAAGCAACAGCTTTTGATGTGGAATGGGGAGACTCTTGTGAAATTGCCGAAAAATATTGTTGTGTCAAATCCGCACTCAGCACCAAGCCGATCGACCCAAATCCCCCATCCGCCGGCTCTACTTTTTATTTCAGCACGATCGTTAGTGGCTGCAAAAGTTCTTTGTCAGTTAACTCGACCAATTTTCAACCGGAATTGGCTGGGAAGCGAGTCTTGATTGTCGATGACAATGCTACCAACCGCCAAATTTTGACTCTGCAAGCTCAGTCTTGGGGAATGGTGCCTAGAGCTTCAGCTTCGGCTCGTTTGGCTTTAGATTGGCTCGCTGCTAAAGAGACGTTTGATTTTGCGGTTTTGGATATGCAAATGCCGGAAATGGACGGGTTGGCTTTAGCCGCGCGAATTCGCCAGTATCCTGATTGTGAAAAGTTGCCGTTAGTGATGCTAACTTCGATCGGCAGACCAGAAATTAACAACTCAGAAATTGATGTTAATTTTGCTGCTTTTTTGAACAAACCGATCAAACAATCTCAGTTTTACAATGTTTTAATCAATATTTTTGGGGAACCACAAGTAACTGAAATTAGAGGGCAGCGCACCGGCGGGGCTTTCCTCCAAAGCATACCAGTGCTGGCAGACCGCTTACCGCTGCGGATTCTGTTGGCGGACGATCATTTGGTGAATCAGAAGGTGGCTTTGCAAATTTTGCAGCGAATGGGCTATCGCGCGGATGTGGCGGGAAACGGGATCGAAGTGCTCGCAGCTTTGCACCGCCAGCCTTACGATGTGGTGCTGATGGACGTGCAAATGCCGGAAATGGACGGTTTGGAAGCTACCCGCCGCATCCGCGAGCAATTTTCAGAGGATTTTACCTCAGAAAATCCCACTGAAGAATCAGAAATTTCAACAACAGATGAGCAATATAACAATCCAAAATCCAAAATCCAAAATCTAAAATCGAAAGATGAACAATCTAACAATCCAAAATCCAAAATCCAAAATCTAAAATCGACGAGCCCTTGGATTGTGGCGATGACAGCAAATGCGATGCAGGGCGATCGCGAAGAGTGCATGGCCGCGGGGATGGACGACTATTTGAGCAAGCCGATCGCCATTGAGGAGTTGGTTCGAGCTTTGAGTGCGTGTAAATCGCGATCGCGCACAGAGTTCGATCGCCCGGTGCCGATTGTTTGTGTAAACTTGCAGATTGAACAGATCAGAGAAACGAGTGAATTAGAAGTGCGATCGAATGCGATTGTTGCGGAAAATGCACAACAGACAATTCCCAATTCGCCTGCAGTCGTCGGGTTTGGTGAATCAAATCTCGATCGGGCTTTGTTAGACAGTCCCGATTGTCTGAGTGCCAAGATTATAGAAGGACTGCGAGATGTGGAAGCTTTAGACGAGGCGATCGAGATTTACCTCGAAACAGCTCCAGAACTGCTGCGAGGCATCTCTACGGCCGTCAGGAATGCCGATCCGCTGGCTTTGCGGCGAGATGCTCATTCTTTGAAATCGATTAGCGGTACTCTCGGTGCTTTTGGCTTGTTTGAGCTGTGCGATCAACTCGAAATCATGGGCCGCATCGGAACAGAAGCGAACCAAGCTTTACCCGATCGGGCTGGCGAGCTTTTAAAACAGGTTGAGAGCGAGTATGAAAGAGTCGAAGCGGCGTTGAAAATGGAAATGCAATATGTTGATTGTTAACTGGATTTTAATTGCTCGTTACCAGGCAGAGCCTGGTAATGCAGATCTGGAGGCTCTGCCTGCTTCGATATGGCAATTTATAGGAGATGTCCTAGTTTCGCTCTTCCTAGTAATAGGATGTCCGATCGATTACCATAACAAAAACCGTTCGTTTGTAGTGCGGACTTTAGTCCGGGAGCATCTCCGTTTTGCAAAAAGCATTTTTTTTATTATAGTGCGAGCTGCCCCGCCCGCGAGTTGTACAATACGCGCGCGGGGACGCTCGCACTATAGCAAAACTGAGATGCTCCCCTTTAATCCGATCCTTTTTGCGGACTAAAGTCCGCACTACGAACCAATCTTAGATATGTCAATCTATCTGACATCATATTACCCCGATTTATTGAGCGGATACGCAAACTTTACCAAAAAAAAATATGGCGGAGTTCACTTCAAAAAAAATCCCTAATGCTGTAGGGGCGGGTTCACAAACCATCTATTCAACCTACAAACAATCTCATAAACCCGCCCCATCTCCGCCATTATTTACATCAACATTTACCAATAAATTCAGCGTACATTTTTATTTTTGGTGGGTGGGGCGGGTTTATGAGATTATTCATTTCGAGCGTAAATGGTTGGCGAACCCGCCCATACGAATTGTTTGTTTGAGAATAGTATCATAACCAACAAAAGCAGTTGTTATAACTTATTTTTTAGTTACTAAAACCCAATCCTCGGCTGTTTTTACAACCTCAGCATTCTCCAAAGCTAGATGTTTGAGGACAGGTTTTTCTAACAGAAAATAAGGTTGCGGGAGAGTTTGCCATTTTTCTTTCAGTGTAGGCGCGTCGGCGACAATAACTTGCCTCTGGCTGTAAAAATTCAGCGACGGACGCGGTAAGCGGTGAGAAGTAAACACCTGTTGACCGATTGGCGTTCCTTCGCGGACAATTTGGGCGATCGGCTTAACCGGATAATCCTCCGCCAGTTCCCAAACCCAGTTATCGGAAGCGACAAATACCAACAGCGAGACGTAAGTTCCCCAAATTAAAACTAATAGAAATTGTCGGTCTTTGTTGTGCAGCAAAACGGCCGCGAGTGTCATTGTCAAAGCTACAAACATCATCATTAACTGCAAGTCTTGCTGGGGAGATACAATTTGTCCCCCAATCCGTACTAAGCCGCTGAAGTACGCCCAACCGACTACAGCCACCACCGCCAGTATTGCCAAAATCGCGGGATGAGGCAAAAAAGATATAGCATCAAAACGTTCTTCTGCTTCATCTTTGACAGGCTCTGGCGGCAGCCACATTTGCTCCCAAACTTCCGCGAAATAACTGCCAACGGCTAAAGCAAAAGCTGGATAAATTGGCAAAACATACCAAGGCAATTTCGTATTCATCACAGAAATAGCCAGCAGATATACTCCTGTCCAAACTAAGACTAATTTCGGCCCGGGAAAATTGCGATTTTCCCAACTGAAATACAGCCCTTGCAGATAAAATAACTGCCACGGCCAAGCTGATTCTAAAATTTCTAAAAGATAATACCAGGGCGGGCCTTTGTGATTGCTTACGGGTTCCCAAATCCGCCGGAAAGATTGGTTGAGCAAATTAGCGTTGATGAAATCTTGGCCGTAGTGCAGCCATTGGGCAAAATACCAACCAGCTACGGGCAAAGTTCCGATCGCCAATCCGCCCCAAAGATACCCAGAAGTGAGGAGTCGCGGGGTATCCCAAACCAGGAAAACTAAGCCGATCGCGCCCAGTAGCAGCCCCAACATCACGCCCTTAGTCAAACAAATGAGCCCGAACCCGATCCCCGCCCCCAAGGCGTAGCGCAAGTCGCGGCGCGATCGCAACAAACACCACATTGATGCCAGCAAAAAACACAAAACTGCTCCGTCCAACATCGCCAAACGTCCGTGCCGCACTACCGGAAGCAGCGTCAGATAAACGAGAGCCGAAAAAATGGCGATCGAGCGCTGCGGATACAACTCCCGCCCAATGGCGTAAAGCAGGGGCACAGAAGCCGCCGTCAGCATCGCCGGTACCAACCTCGCCGTCAATTCGCTGACGCCGAAGTTGGCAAAACACAGCCCGATTAGCCAGTGTACCAGCGGCGGTTTGTTGAAATAAGGCATGGAGTCGATCGTTGGATACAGCCAATTTAAATTGCCGCGCCAAATTTCGCGGCTTACCTGCCCAGCAATCCCTTCATCCCAATCCCGCAACGCCACGCCGCCGAGATTGAGCCCGAAAATTAGCACCGCAGCCAACAGCAAAGCCAGCATCCACAGTTTGTCTGTCAATCTGTCATTGAAGCGAGTTTTCGGTTTGCCTGCCGGGAATGGAAAGATTTTTGACATAAGGAATGACCGTTTAAGATTTTCGATTTTAGATTAAAAAATTGAAGAATTGGGAATCACTTATAAATTCTGGGTTGGGATCGCGGGCTGGGGCGGTTGAATGCTTTTGAGAAACTGGGCTTAAAAGAGTTTTTCGCGTCCCAAACAGAAGGTAAACTTAGACAGCAGTTATTTGCGACAAAGAAAATACCATGAACTTACCTGTAATTATAGATATCATAATTGGCCTAGTGTTTATTTACCTGACATTAAGCTTACTAGCTTCAGAAATTCAGGAACTGATTGCTACTGTTTTGCAATGGCGGGCGGAACATTTAAAGAAGTCGATCGAAGTGCTAATTTCTAACGGCAGCGACGCCGCGAAAGATCCGCTGCAATTTCAGCGAGTCGAACAGTTTGCAAATGCGATTTACGCCAATCCGATTATCAAGGATTTGAATCAGGGAGCGAAAGGGATTTTTTCCCAGGGATTTCGATATGTTACTCACCGTATGGGTGATCTTTACCGCCTGCTGACTCGCACCAATAATGTTTTCGGCAATAAATCAACCGGGCCTTCTTATATTCCACCAGAGAGTTTTTCGGCTAGCCTTTTGGATACTTTAAAAATTTATAGTTCTATCCGAGCGATATCTAAAACCAGATTGGAAAGATTTAAAGATTTACAGTTGGCACAAATTCAAGCGATTGGCGATAATCTGAATCTGCCGGAGTCTGCCAAACCGATTATCGAACAAGGATTGAGCTGGCTGACGGCGGAGTTTAATCGGGTTGTTGAAGATTATAAAAACGATTTGGGGAGTTTGAACAACAGTTTGGATCGAATGTCGGAAAAACTAGGATTTTATATTAATGATTCTCAGGTTTATCTGCCAGAAACTGAGCTGGGAGGGAGAAAGTTTCAAAGACAGATGGCATTTATTAAGGCTAGTTTTGATAGCGAATACGAGCGGGAGGCGCTGCGG
>JBBSNU010000167.1:0-8933 GCA_038260455.1 Chroococcales cyanobacterium
AGAAATGCTGGCTGTAGAACAATTTAATCGGGCAAAAGAGCAACCGCTTGGGGCTGTCTACGGTTGCGTTACCAGCGGCACGCAATGGCGGTTTTTGAAGTTGGAGGGACAAATAGTAACGATCGACCTAACCGACTATCCACTGCCTCCTGTCGAGCATATTTTGAGCTTGTTAGTGTGGATGGTGAAAGATGCTTAATTGCAGAATATCAAGTGGAGTGGAGGGCGGGTTTATTAGGCCTGCGATATGTTTCCAGTATTTCTCATAAAACCCGCCCCTACGGTTTCTTCGTACCCAAATTATCAGCAGCCGCCACCAAATAATGAGCAACCTGCATCAAACCATCCGAAGATTCTTGCAAACCATTGCACACTTTCGCCATCGAAGAATCCGCTTCTTCAAAAAACTTGTGCTGCGATGACGTAGTTTTTTCCAAATAGCCAATTAATTGATTGTTCCCCGACTGCAACGCGCGATCGAACTGATCGCTCATATTTTGATACGCACTTTCAACCCGCCGCACTTGTTCTTGTTCCGCTTGCAAAGCTGCATTTAATTGACTAACCAAACTCGTATAAGTAGTTTGCAACCTTTCTCCTTCGGCATTGAACTGATTTGCCATTTTTTCATAAACACTTTCTACCCGCAACACTTCTTGTCCGGTTATCTTTGCTAATTCCTGCAACTGTGCTAAACGCTGGCTGGAATTCAACCCTACAGAATTAGCAAACTGACTCACTTCTGCGGCTGTTGTCAAAATTTTGTCCATACTTTCGTCTACTTGCTGCGACATCAATTTGCGCTTCTGTGATTCTTCTTGAAAAACTTTCTGCAAGCCTAGTACAACCTGCGCTAAACCTTTTTGCTGTTTACCTAAAGTACCTTCTAATAAGTTATTTTGTGCGGTAAAGAATTGCTGGAGAGAGGATTGATATGTTACCCGAAAGTTATCTAATTCTTGCTGAACAGTGACGCGGGTATTTTGCAGCATTGTGTCAACATTTTGCAAACTGCCAACCAGATTTTCTCGCGCTTTGTCCATCAGTCCCGAAGCTTCATCGCCTACTGCTTTAATGGTATCTGACTGAGTTTGAAAAGCTGCGTGGGTTGCATTTAAAATATTAGTCATTCTGGCTTCAACTCCTTCTAGCATTTCCTTTTCTTGTGCTGCTTGAGTGTGCAGAGATGCTTGCAAGTTATCTTGAATTCCTCTAAAGGTGTTGGCGGCTTCTTGGGCGCTTTCTTGGAAGGCTGTTCTTTGGGCTTTCATGCCTTCAATGCTTTCTCCAACTCCCGATCGTATTTCGGTGGCCATTTCTTGCAAAACGCCGTGGGTGTCGGTTTGAAATTGTCCTAAAATCTGCTGCAAGTTGTTGGCAAATTCCTGCAACTGCACTAATGTATCTTGCTGGAAAGTTTGAATTGTCAGGATAGATTGTGCTAAACTAGAAGAGATTCCGCCCAATTCGTTCTTCAGTTCTCTGACAGCTTCGGATGCTGATTGAGTTAACTGGGCGCTTTGATCTAATCGCCCTACTACTGGTTCGATTACTTCGGTGCGGAGTCCTGAAAGTAGATTGTTTAATATCTCTTCGCCTTGGTCGGCTTTAATCTGTTTGAGTAGGGATAACTCTTGGCGAATGTCTTGAAAAACTGGGGTCATTGCTAAGCCGATTTGCTGTCCGAGTTCCTGGGAGTTGACATTGCTTTGAGCTTCGACAATTTGAGCAAATCCGGTTTTCATTGTTTCGGTTGCAAGGGCGATCGCACTTTCAACACCGCCACCGCTATAAACGCCAGAAAACATTTGTTCTGGGGTTTGTAATTTCGCAATTTTATCTAATTTATTGCGTAAATTGTCGCGATCGGCAACGCGCGCGCGATCGCCCCAAGCCAAGACAAGCGTAAATATACTAGAAGAGCCCAAACCCATCAAAGAAGTCGAAAAGGCTGTTTTCATCCCCTCCAGCAACGTGCCGATCGAAGGTAGCAATTCTTTGGTATCTTGCAAAGAACCCAAGTTAACATCTTGCAAGCCGGTTTGAATGCCGTAAAAGGTACCTAAAACCCCCAGCGCGACTAAGGTGCTCGGTACAAACCGCCACTGACTCCGGGGTGCCGATCGCCCTAAAATTGCGGGATACTGAAACAACACAAACCGCCCGGATTTTACCTGTGCCCTGTAAGCCTCGCCACCTGCGGTGATTTCGCCCGCCAAGTGCTCGCTAAACCAGTCTAGCAGCATTTGCCAGGTATCTGGTGGTGTTTCCCACTGCCGCAACTCGATCACCCCTGATGTATCGCTTTCTGACTTCGAGCTCAAATAGCTGACAGCCTCAGAAGTCGATCGGCTTTTCGCGCCGAGATAGCGCTGATACTGCTTCACAGAAGTATACTCGCCCCAAACAGCCACGCCCAGCAAAATTAGCGCCGCCCAGTGAAAAATGCTGTTCTGCCAAATTACCCCAAAAATAGCAGTCAAATAATTAATTAATTGCATATTGACAACCAGTTAAATTTGTGTATTTTACTCGAATCTCAATTATCGAAAAAACCAACATTAACGTTTTAATATAACATTTCCCACCGTCAAAAAAACACTATAACTTTCAGCTAAGCGATCGCATATTTCACTTTTATTCATAAATTATGTCATCATAAATCAAAAATGCAGAGGTACCAAATGTCAGCAGAATCGCCAGCCCCAAAAATAGTCGTCGTCGGCGCAGGATGGGCCGGCTTAGGAGCCACCTATCACCTGGCCCAGCAAGGCTACGACGTAACTTTATTAGAAGCAGGCCCTCAGCCGGGAGGCTTAGTCGCGGGGTGGAAAACCGCCGGCGGGCGTTCCGTAGAAGCAGGAATTCACGGCTTCTGGTATCCCTACAAAAATATCTTTTCCTTAGTCAAAGAATTAGGACTCGATCCGTTTACGCCTTGGACTCGTTCTTGTCAGTATTCCCCCGCCGGCTTGGAAGTAGAATCGCCCATTTTTCAGGACGAGCCGCGACTTCCCACACCGTTAGGAACCTTTCTCTACACAAAATTTAAAAGACTGCCATTAGTCGATCGCCTTTCAGCCTTACCTTTACTCTACGCCGTCCTAGATTTCGACAATTCCGACGAAGCTTGGCGCAGGTACGATCGCGTCACAGCCCGCGAATTGTTCAAACAGTTTGGCGTGTCTGCGAGGCTGTACCGCGATGCCTTCGAGCCAATGTTATTAGTAGGTTTATTTGCACCAGGAGAACAATGTTCTGCCGCCGCAGCTTTAGGAATGCTTTATTATTTCATTCTAGCACACCAACCGGATTTTGATGTAGTTTGGTGTCGCGGCACTGTCGGAGAAAAAATCTTTCGCCCCTGGGTGGAACGCCTGGAAAAAATTGGCGCTAAAGTATTGACAAATCAGCGAGTTACTGATTTAATTATTGACAGCGACAACATAGCTACAGGTGTGGTTTGTGGCGACCAAACCTTCGACGCAGATGCGGTTATTTTTGCAGTTGGCGTTACTGGGATGCAAAAAATTATTAGCAGCAGCCCAGCTTTGCAAAGTAGCCAAGAATTTAGGGACGTAATGAATTTGGGTGCTGTTGACGTGTTAGCTGTTCGTCTCTGGTTTGACCGAAAAATTCATATTCCGCTGCCTTCAAATGCCTGTTTTGGATTTAGTTCGACTACGGGTTGGACATTTTTTGATTTGAATGCTTTGCACGATGAGTTCCGCGACGAACCGGGAACAGTTGTCGAAGCTGACTTTTATCACGCCAATCAATTAATTCCCCTGAAAGATGAGGAAATTGTTGCTTTAGTGCAGCGGGATTTATCGACTTGTATTCCCGCTTTTCGGGATGCAAAAGTAATTGACAGTAGCGCGATTCGACTGTCGCGGGCGGTGACGCATTTTGCACCGGGAAGTTATCAGTATTTGTTGCCAGCGGTAACAAGTTATGATAATGTATTGATGAGCGGCGATTGGGTTGTTACCCGTCACGGTTCTTGGTCGCAGGAAAAGGCTTATGTTACTGGTTTGGAGGCGGCAAATTTGGTAATTTCGCGTTTCGGAATTGGCAAAAAAGCGGCAGTTATTCCTGTCGAGGCTGATGAGCCGCACATTCAAGTAGGGAGACAGATTAATCAGTTTGCTCGCAGTGTGACTAATACTTTTATTCCCGATTTTTGGCTGCCGTAATTAGAAGGAAGAGGGAAGAAGGAAGAAGGAAGAAGGAAGAGGGAAGAGGGAAGAAGGAATTTATTGCTTTAACTAACTAGGATTTATGCACGGGTGGCCAGAAACCGGGTTTTTCATCAAAATACTTGGTTGAAACCGTCAATATCGGTGAAAAACCCGGTTTCTTTAGTCTAATTAGTAGGGTGCGTCATCGGAGAAAACCATAGATTTTTGTACTAAACCCAAAAATACGCACCCTACAATAACTAATGACTAATGACTACTGACTACTGACTACTGACTACTGACTACTGACTACTGACTACTGACTACTGACTAAAAATTATCGCCAATAAGGCCGGCCTTTCCAAAAAACTCCCACCGTAATTCCGATTAGTGAGGCTTCCGATAAACTTGCTAACAAAGGAGGTAGGGGCAGAAATGACTTTAACACCAAACCCAAGAGTACGCACAAAACTAAAACCCACAAATTAATTTTATTGAGCAAATATTGCTGCTGCCAATGCTCTAAAAAGTACACTGCTAAAGCTCCCATTCCCACTGCAGCAGCGAAAGGTATCAATATCCCGAGGGAGGAGCCGTAGAGAAGCGTCACGACGTTGCGGATTGCGCGCGATTGCGTGAAACCCCAGGCTAAAAATAGCTCCACTCCAATCACGATTGAGTTGACGAGGGCGGCAATTTGCAGCATTTCTCGCCAAGGTAAAAGTTTTAAGCGGCGCAGAAAATTACTCACGATCGGCAGATTCGGTAGGTTGCTTTGATTTTATAACAGTTTTGCCCGGGCGATCGACATTAACGACTATTTGTAAAGTAAAATGAAGAGAGAGGGCAGTCTCTTGACAAATTCACCCAGAGCACCTCCCTGCTTGTTGTTGGAACCGTGAAAGGAAAAAAGTTATGGTGGAGAACACTGTCGATTGTGCTGTAGCTTGCGTCAACGGCTGCGTTTTGGGCGACAAGTGCCCGAAGCGAGAATACGCGGCGGCAACGTCAAACTTTATTGAAAATACTTCTCTCGACAAAATGCTGGAAATGGCAGAGGAAGCGATCAGAAGGAAACGGACGGAACCTCCCAAATGGGTAATTCCTGATTTTCCCGAATAGAGTTAGCGCTCCTTAGAAAAAGCATCGCCCATTTGAAAGGGCGATGTTTTTTGTATTCCCAATGAAAGAGCGGAGCCAAATCAAGCTATTTCTTGGGATAGAAGCTAACAGCTTAAATAGCAGTTACTATTATAATTAGTAAGGAAGATTTAATAACTAAAACATCTGCCACACTGTTCTCTATCGAGAAGTGGCGAGGTAAAGAGAGGCTCTCCCTCCCGATTTGCATTAATTTCGCTCGGAATGGTAACGAGCAAAACGAGTAAAAAGCAACAGTTATTTAATTGTCATTCCTTGATTACAGCTATGGGCAATCAATGACAATTCAGCTAAAGCCAATAGCAAAATTCCGAAGTATTAAATAGACTTAAAAAAAATTAGGAGTAGATATCATGGCACAGCAAAATAAACGAGCTGAAAAATTAACAGAAGAGCGCGAGAATTCCAGCGATTTGCCTCAAGAAATTACTGAATCTTACGGCACCGGCGTTATCGTTGAACCGGGATTGAACCAATACGAAATCACCACCTTGAACGACAGCAGTTCGGAATACGGTTCAACCAGTTCCAAACTCAGCGGCGACGATAGCGAGGTTGCTGCGGCGGAACAAGAAAGTGCCACTGGCGAGAAATTGGTGGGGGGAAGCGCTCCCACTCCCGACCTGGATATGGTTGACGAACTCGGAGCTGCGGCGGGCATTGAAATGGCGGACGGAGCTATTTTGCACACAACAGATATGCTGGAACATCGAGATGAAAGTCGGTGGGAATTAGACCCGAGTTCTGCGGAAGATCATCAGGAGCTACCGGATTTATAGGTTTATTTGTTGTTAGAGTAGGCGAGCAATTGCCTAAATATTTGATTAATAGGTAAACCGGAGATTGAATGCCGATGCAACGCTCTTTCAACGCAGATATTTTGAAGGTTCGTAGTGCGGACTTCAGTCCGCTTTTGGGCGGACTGAAGTCCGCACTACAAACGGTTTTTGTTATGGTGATTGACCGCATATGCTATGAATGCAAGAAGTCTAGTCTGGGATTGATTAGCGGCCTCCAATTTTGGCACCGGAGGCCGCCATTTGTCGCAATTTTTGTCGGATTGGAAGTTCGATCGCAAATTCGGTTCCTTGGCCTGGTGTCGAACAACATTGCAAACTGCCGCCGTGCTTTTCTGTGACAATGTGCCAGCTAATTGACAAGCCGATTCCGGTACCTTTGCCGATCGGCTTTGTGGTAAAAAATGGGTCAAAAATACGATCGCACAACTCCTCGCTCATTCCCGGCCCGGTGTCAGAAATTTTAATAATTGCCGTGTTGGAGTTGCTGACTTTCGTACAAATCCGAATCAGATAGGGATTTGCTTTAATTTCCTCGAAGTTTTTTTCATTGCTGGATTCTTCGATTGCATCGATCGCATTAGCTAAAATATTCATAAATACCTGATTTAGTTCCCCGCCGCAGCACTCTACATTTTTCAAATTGGGGTCATACTCTTTAATCACTTCAATCGCGGGACGGTTCGCCTTAAATTTCAGCCGATTTTGCAAAATCATCAGCGTGCTGTCGATACCTTCATGAATATCAATCAACTCCATTTCCCGCCCTTCTTGCCGCGAAAAATACCGCAGAGACAGAATTATCTCGCGAATGCGATCGCCCCCTACCTGCATCGAGCTTAGCATTTTCATCAAATCTTCCTGGATGAATGCTAGCTCCACCGCTTCTGCTGTTGATGTTATTTCCGGTGCGGGATCGGGATAGTGCTGTTGGTAAAGATCTAGCACCTTGAGAATATCTTCAGCATAATCGCGAACGTAATTAAGATTGCCGCAGATAAAATTCACCGGATTGTTAATTTCGTGAGCAATTCCCGCCACCATTTGCCCCAAAGCCGACATTTTTTCGCTTTGAATTAACAGCGATTGAGCGTGCTTGAGATCGTGCAGGGACTTCTGCAAATTGTCCTGTATTTGTTGCCTGTGGTTAACCTCTTCTTGTAGCTGCTGGTTGGCTTGAGAAAGTTCCACAGTGCGCGAATCCACCCGTTTTTCCAACTCAGCAGCCAGTTGTTCCAGCTTAATTTGAGCTTTTTGGCGATCGACAATTTCCTGCTGCATCTGCACATTTTGCTGCTGAAGTTTTTGAGTCAGTTGGCGGACGCTCAAATGCGCTTTAGCCCGAGCTAAAACTTCTTCATTTTGAATCGGCTTAGTAACATAATCAACAGCCCCCAAACTAAATCCCTTCACCTTATCTTCCGTCTCATTCAGCGCCGTCATAAAAATCACCGGAATCTCCTTAGTCAAATCGCCCGCCTTCAAACGCCGACAAGTTTCAAACCCGTCAATTCCCGGCATCAGCACGTCCAACAAAATCAAATCCGGCAGCGAGTATTCAGCTTTTTTGATAGCACTCTCTCCCGTCCTCGCCACCAACACTTTAAACCCCGATTCCGTCAAAAAATCAAACAGCACTGCCAAATTATTCGGGTTATCATCAACGATCAAAATCGCGCTTTCTTCCCAAGGTAATATGCTCATATTTTTACTGATTCGTGTATTGTTCTACAAATTCTAAAATTTTTTCTTCTTCAAAACTTTTAGCTAATTGATTGAGATGGTTGGCGAAAGAGACATATTTAACATCAAGTTTTGCCAATTTTTCTGCTTGTTTTTGAATACCTCCTAAGTCACCCATCATGGCTAAGTCAAAGAGTAAAGCGATTTCATCGGCGGGAGGAGCGATGATTTCTTGATGCTGAATTTGGGATTGGTTGTGAAAAACTTCAGATTCCGCATTTGGGTATTGCAACTCCTCGCAAATCCATTCTAAGCCCAAATGAACTTGCAAGCAATTTAAAAGTTCCTCAGCCCGGATCGGCTTGGGAACAAAAGCATTGCATCCTGCTGCTACACTTTCCTGCTTTTCCGCTTCCATAATACTAGCAGAAGTACCGATTGCCACAACATTTTGCAGTTGGGGCAAATTGCGAATTTGTCGCATCGCTTCAAATCCGTCCATCACCGGCATCACCAAATCAATCAAGATACAATCCGGTAGAAATTCTAGGGCTTTACGTACACAATCTTGACCGTTGGTCGCCTCAATTATTTCAAAACCCAACGGTTCCAGCAGGTGAATTAAAACCGAGCGATTTTCCCACCGATCGTCCGCCACCAAAATTTTCTTATTAGTACCCTTGAAACCCTTAATATTTTTGGGGTAATATTTTTTATTTTTGTCGGGGCTGTCAACAGCCAGCAACTCCAACTCAAAGGAGAAAATGCTACCTCTGCCTAAAGTGCTTTCTACTTTCAATTCACCGCCCATAATCTCCACTAATTGGTGACTAATCGCTAATCCCAAGCCTGTTCCTTCAGTATGGCGGGGACTATTACCTACTTGTTCAAAAGGTGCAAATATCTTTGGCAATTCATCAGCAGCGATGCCAATTCCCGTATCTTCTACTTGAAACCGAATCTTCACGTTTGTACTAAGGACTTCAGTCCGGGTTCCATCCCTTACACAATCCACTGCCGAAACCTTAAAAGTAACTCCACCCCTTTCAGTAAACTTAATAGCATTGCCAATTAAATTAATTAAAATTTGCCGCAACTTCTTTTCATCAGC
>JBBSNU010000168.1:0-8932 GCA_038260455.1 Chroococcales cyanobacterium
AGACGGGTTTCCCCTGTTGGCGCGTTTACCATGATTTGGATGTTCTCCCTGTCTTGCGGCTGGTTAGTTGGGGATTTTCAGGTGCTTGCCGTTTGCCCCGCTAATCGGCTTTGAGGTCGATCGTCCCTATCTTCTATCTTACGAAGGGTTTTGCTTGATGTCGCCGAACTTTAGGGTAACTTTAGATCCCCATTGGGCCATCCTCAACTTTAACTATCGGTTATTACGCTATTATTTTTAATAATTCAGTCATATTTTATACACACAATTGAGGAATTAGACTCCTGCAGCCGCTTTCGAGACAGGCGATGAAGAACTATAATAATTATCAAAAAACTCCCGTGAGGTAAGCATCCTGACTGCTTTTGAGACAGGCTGTTCAGGTTGATGTGTATTAAAGTTATCAGGGTGTATCGAGAGTTACTTCAATCCCCCATGCCTTGTTTCATCATCTGCCGATCGCGCTACTGTAGCTCATGGGGTTAAAAACGGCACTCAGGCGATCGCAACCGGGATTTTCAACAAAAAATCTAGGCTAAAGGTAAAAGCAGTCGCAAGAAACCCAGTTTCTAACCTTGGTGCAAGATGTGAGACTTAGAAAAATTTCATTTCTCGGTAAAAAACAACCGTAAGGATACTGATTTTCTTTAAAATATGAGCAAAATTAACTAAGGTGCAGGAATAACCAACATTGTCAAACGATACCGAGCCAATCATGAGATTTGAAGAAGCACTGCAACTTATAGAAGCACTCCTACAAGCCAAAACAGGTAAACAACTAACTTCCTTAGAAAAAGAAATCCTCAAAGCTGCCTGGGACAACGAAACCTATCATAGCGTTGCCGAAAGCTTATATCTCACCATCGGGCATATTAAAGATTTAGCCTCCCTGTTATGGCAACGCCTTTCAGACACCTGCGGGGAAAAAATCACCAAAAATAACTTTCGACGGGTAGTAAGATCCCTTGGCGGCACACCCACTTCCCCTGCAGAAACAATAACAGAAAACGACACGGAGGAAAATTTAGACCCCAAAGGCAATATCTTAATTGTTGACGACCTGATCGAAAACCTGCATTTTTTAAGAAAAGTATTGAACAAACACGGTTATACAGTTCGCAGCGTCACTAACGGTAAGATGGCATTAAGAACAATCCACCATAACCTTCCCGATGTCATTTTACTCGATATTAAAATGCCAGAAATGGATGGATATGAAGTCTGCGAAGCTCTAAAAAATGATGAAAATACTTCAGAAATTCCGGTGATTTTCTTAAGTGCGCTAGATGAAGTTTTAGATAAAGTAAAAGCTTTTAAAATAGGTGGAGTCGATTATATCACCAAACCCTTTCAAGCAGAAGAAGTCATCGCTCGGATTCAAACTCAACTAACTATCCAACAACAAAAACACCAGTTAAGGAAGCAAATCGAAGCACATCAACAAACCGCAGAAATTCTCTACCAATCTCGCACTTTACTTGCAAATTTATTAAATAGTTCCAAAGATGGAATTGCCGCCGTGCAAGCGGTGAGAGAGCCGATAACCGAAGAAATTCACGATTTTCGCTGTTTGGTGGTTAATCCCGTCTTTGCGAAGTTATTTGGTCAAAAGCGAGAAAACCTCATGGGTACAACCATAAAAAAAATGTTCAATCAACTTACTCCCACACTGTTTGATTCACTTGTAGAGGTAGTTGAGACAGGAGAAGCGATCGAACAAGAATTTTATTGGGAAAAAGATGACGATCAAATATTGTATTATTTGAGTGCCGTAAAATTTGGAGATGGTTGTTCGATTACTGTCCGCGATATCACAATGTTTAAACTACTTGAATTTAAGGTAAAGATGGAAGCACATTTAGAATAAAGTCGGAGCCCCGGTTTCTTTGAGGAACTGGATCTCGGCAATCATTTTCCCACAAAGCGTTCGGTCATATCCAAAATCTTCTCAAACTCAAACTTGTTAACCCAATCCCTAAGAGTCTGAAGTTCCAGCACGTAGGATGAAGGAATTTTATCTAACAATGTAGATACTAATTTTGAGTCAGCTTCAAGAGCAGCTTCATGCAATTTGATCGTCCATTTTATTGACATTGCTGATAGCAACTTAGTTAAATTCACAGGTTCTCCATCCAGATTGTCTGGACGATAATTTAACTCGGACGACTCATAAACATAACTGACTCCCAGATGTTTAGCCATGATCTCAAAAATAGTCTTTTCTTGGAAGGGTTTTCGCACAAAGTCATCGCAACCGATGGATAAAATCATCGTCTTTTCTTCTTCCAAAGCGCTAGCAGTAATAGCAATCACAGCAGTAGCTTGACCTTTAGTGGTAGCTTTAATCCCTTTAGTTGCTTCATAACCGTCCATAATCGGCATTCGCATATCCATCCAGATCAGATGCGGTGAGTATGAATTCCAAATTTCAATCGCATCTTGACCGTTATTCGCTTCTTGCACTTCAAAACCAATGGCAGTAATGATTTTAACTAACAGTTTTCGATTGTAATCGTGATCGTCAACAACCAGGATTCGATAGTTGGGTTGGTGGGGAGCTAGGGCAATGATGCGGCGACTCTGGGCTTGGTTTTGAATCAAGATAGTATCAGCAATACCCACAGAAATGTCAAATTTAAATGTTGTACCAGAAGTGGGTATATCTGTTGTGTCGTCGTGGAAATCCTGGAGAGGCATTCCAGAGGTAAAAGCTTTGCCGCGACTGATCACGGTGATTTCACCCCCCATCAAGCGGACAAATTGACGGCTAATGGTTAGCCCCAATCCTGTTCCTTGCTGCATTCGCTCACCCGATGCTGTTTGCACGAAGGGTTGAAATAGGTTCTCCAGTTCGTCCGCCGCCATACCAACTCCCGTGTCTTTTACTTCAAAATTGATGGTCATTTGTCCTTTATCATTTCTCATTTGTGTTGTTTCTTGACCAATTGCTAATGAGGGATGACTAATGACGGATATCTGCACTGACACGCTTCCAGAGGATGTAAATTTAATCGCATTATTGATTAAATTAATTAGCACTTGCCGCAGCTTAACTGGATCGGTGCAAATATATTTAGGGACATCAGCAGCACAGTCAAATTCTAGCTTCAAGCCTTGAGCTTTGGCTTTCAAGGAAAACATATCTTCGACATCAGCCAATAAGCGATCGATCTCGAAGTTAGTTTCGTTTTTAGCCATGCGTCCAGCTTCGATTTTGGAGAGGTCGAGCACTTGATTAATTAAAGTTAACAAATGCTCTCCACTGCGATGAATGATGTTGAGGTGATCTTTTTGTTCGGTTAAGAGATTTGGGTCATGGTTCATCAGTTGGGAAAAGCCGAGAATGGCGTTCAGGGGAGTTCGCAATTCGTGGCTCATGTTGGCAAGGAAGGTGCTTTTGGCACGGTTGGCAGCTTCAGCGGCTAAGGCGGCCCGTTCGAGTTCTTTTTCTACAAGTTGACGTTGCGTAGCTGCCGCCACGGCATCGCTAATTTCCTGTTCTAAGCGCACATTTTCGATCAGCGCTTTTTGGGCTTGCTGGCGATCGCTAATATCTTGAAAGGCTACGATCGCATACTCGACATTACCCGCCCCATCGAAAATCGGCGTACTGGTTGATTCTATGGGAACAATGCGATCGCACTGGTGCAGTTCCAAGTCATCCGCCCAAGCTGTTTCACCGCCGAGCGATCGCACCACAGGTAGCTCTTCCACGGGGTAGATATCCCCAGTACCAGCCCGATAAATGCCATAGGTATCGGAGAGTTGCTCGGTTTCGGCTTTGGGTAACTCTTGAATGTTGAGTAACTGCTGTGCAATTTGATTGGTGTAGATGATTTGTCCTTTTGCGTCGTGAACGGATATGCCCAGAGGTATGGCATTGAGGAATTTATTCAGGCGATTTTGCGTTGATTGTACTTGGCTATAGAGTCTAGCATTGGTAAGGGCGATCGCTGCTTGTGTCGAGAGCATTTGAATCACCTCCAGGCGATCGGGCGTAAAAACACCATCCGCTAGATTATTTTCCAAGTACACAATCCCAATCAGTTTACCCTGATTGAGCAAAGGAGCACAAAGGATAGACTTGGGCTGATATTTTTGGATATAAGCATCTTGAGAAAATCTGCCATTACCAGCGACATCAGTTTCAATCAGTCCTTCCTGAGTCCTTTCCACATAGTTAATAATCGACAAAGGCAAGCAACTTTCTATAGAAATCGATTGCAACAGCATCACCCGATTTGAATTAGCCTCGCCCGACGCTTCGACCCTCAGTTGTCCAAGAGACTCTAACATTAGATAGCCCGTTTGTGCGCCAGAGCTTTCCAGTAAGATTCTCATCAAAGTCGTCAGGAGTTGATCAAGCTCAATTTCACTGGCAATTGCCCCAGAAGCTTTCATCAGCGCGGCCAAATCCAGGACTTCACCTGAAATATTACCAGACGTATTAGACAAGCTGTTGCGCGAATCTATGGACGTATTGGCTTTCGTAAAACGCTTTAATAGTTTCGGATACTGTCGTTCTAAATCTTTCACTTTAGCTGTTGCACCCCAACGCAAATAACAGTGATAAGCATTTGTGAGATAGGCTTCGGCAACTTGCTCTTTGCCCCAAGCGAGGTAGAATTTGGCAGCCAGTTCATTAGCCAAAGCTTCTTCGTTGAGATACTCATGTTCTTTGGCTAAATTAATAGCGCGATCATAACAGTCTATTGCCTTATCCTTATGACCCAAAACTCGATGTTGCTCTGCTTCCACTAGATATAATTTATGGAGGTGAGTCATCGGAGCAGACTGCGCCCATTTTTTGAGTTTTTTTCGGTTAGCTTTCACCTTTGCGAGGATAAGTTTTTGTTCGGATTTTGGTGCATCAGAATAAATAGCAAGATGGACTAAAGAATGGTAGAAATGGTAGAGAGGAATCGTTCCTACAGCACTATCGCTATATTTTTCTGCTGACTTAGCATTTGACAGAGCTTGTTCATAATCTTGAAAAAGATAGCAGAGAACTAACTTGTGAAAATAGAGGGAGCCACAAATATGTTCAGCATTTGCCTCTATATGCAGAGGTAACATTTTTGTTTCATCATAGCTTTCACCGATTAAAATGCACCTATCTTCAGATTGCCCCATTAAGTTCAATACAACCTGTCGATTAAGTTGGTTATAGTAATATGATGTTTCTAGCTTGAGTTGGCCCATAGCATTACTATACATTGCCATCTCTCGATCAAGTGTTGCCAATTCCTTACCCAATACATAGGAATGGTAACAGTATACGCAAGCTGAATAAGCCGCATATTCTAAGTCTCCAGTTTCTAAAGCGAGCGAGTAAGCATCCCGCAAAGGATTTAAGGTTTCTCTAAGATGTTCTTTCCAGTGCTTGATCAAGTAATTAACAATAAAAATTATCCTAGCTTGGAAATTTTTGGCATTAAACTTATCGACCAGATTAAGAGCCAGTTGACCAAATTGATAGCCAGCCTCAATGTCTCCTACAGTTTCCCCAGAAAGAATGAGTCCGTAAGCAGCATAGGCATAGGAAGACACAGAAGTATTCCCGTATTTGATTGATAAATTAACTTGTTTCAACACAATCAGCCCAAGCAACTCAGGCGCTGCCAAATAGGCAGAAGAGGCTACACGCGATAAGATACTCATAATTGCTAGCTTATCAGGATCAATCATTGCTGGTAGGTCGATTAAGTCCTCGATGCGTTTTCCTACCAAGCTTAACTTTGTCCTCACCAGTTCAAGTAAAATCTTTAATTTATTTGGCTTTTTGGGGAAATTAATTCCCAACAGCTTCAATATTAAAAATGCCGTTTCGATGGCTAACAGCGGTTTATTTTGTGCCGTATATGCTTGGATTTTGACTTCATAAATTTTCACTTTGTCCAGCAACGAAGTAGCTTGTTGCAGCACAAGGGAAGCCAATTTCTCCATTTCCTCAAAGTTGCCTCGCGAACTAGCTACCTCGGCAGATTCTACATAGAGTGCCAAGGTTAAGTCATACTGACGAAGCCAGCTATCTGCACTGAGGCAATCCCTGGCAATTCTTAAGTAATTCCAGGCGGGTTCCCAGGCGGCTGATGCCTTCGCTTTTTTGCCAGCAATGAGATTTAATTGAGCGAGTTTATCTCTTTCTAACTGAACGTCTATTGTTGCAATACCGAAGTTGAGTTGATTGACAATATCAAAAATCTTTTGTTGGAGTACCTGTGGTGGCGTATTTTTCAACAACAGTTGTCCGACTTTCCAGTGAACGGCTTGCTTGTCGTCTGGAGGAATTAGGGAATAGGCGGCTTGCTGAATACGGTCATGAGCAAATTTATAACTAATTTTTAATTCATGCTCTTCTCGGTTTGTTTGAATAAACTTGTAGTCATCGCCGACGGGTAATATCAATCCCGCTTCAATGGCATCCCATAATTTATTAGCCGTTTGTTTTTGAGAAGTTTCATTAATGATTGAAAGTGTTTTCAAATCAAATTTGTTGCCAATACAAGCGGCTAACTGTATTTTTTTTTGTACCGATTCTGATAAGGTTTGAATTTTTTCCGCCATCAACTCAACAACATTATCAGTGATGTTTCTAGTTTGAATTTGTGCTAAATCCCAAGACCAAGCTCTAGCCTCCCTATCAAATTTCAGCAATTGCTCTGTATAAAGTGACTTCAGAAATTCTTTGAGAAAAAAGGGATTACCCTGTGTTTTTTCCCAAACCAACTCAGCTAATCTTTGGGTATGGACGCACTGACTCTTCAGCGTATCCGCAATGAATTCATTAACCTGGTTTAAATTTAAGGGTAAAAGGGAGATATTATTAACTACTACTCCCTGCTTTTTTATCTCCGATAAAGTCAACATGACAGGATGAGTTGCACTGACTTCGTTATCTCGATAAGCTCCAATCAAAAACAGATACTGAGTATTAGTATTGGTCATGATAAGCTGGAGCAATTGCAGCGTGGCGCTGTCCGCCCATTGAAGGTCATCTAGAAATAGGACGAGGGGATGCTCTTTTTGACAAAAGACTTGGAGCAACTTTTGGAAAACTAAATTAAACCTAATTTGTGCTTCTGTTGGAGGTAATTCGGGGACGGGATGCTGTTTGCCAATAATCAGTTCTACTTCGGGAATGACATCAATAATAATTTGACCGTTGTCTCCTAATGCACGTCGAATCTTCTCTCGCCACTGTTGTAACTGAGGTGCAGTTTCGGTGAGCAATTGCCGAATTAATTCTTGGAAGGCAGCAACCAATGCCTGATAGGGAATATCGCGGTGAAGCTGGTCAAACTTGCCTGCAATAAAGTATCCGCGTTTTTGAGTGATGAGCTTATAGAGTTCCTGGGCTAAAGCTGATTTCCCGATGCCAGAGTATCCAGAAATTAGCATGAGTTCAGTTTGTCTTTGTACGGGCGGGTTTTGTTCCTGAGTTATCGTTGGGTTACTAAGGTTATGTGCTAAACCCGCCCCTACTCGCTCAAAGGCGGTTAATAAGGACTCAATCTGCGGTTCTCTCCCGTACATTTTTTGAGGAATTTGTAATTGATGAGAAATATCTTGGCATCCCAAAGTAAAGTTTTGGATTGCACCGTTTTTATATTGAGCAAGACAAGTTTCTAAATCTGCCTGGATTCCCCAAGCACTATTATATCGTTGTTCCGCCGTTTTTGCCATTAATTTCATGACAATTTCTGAGACGCTAAAAGGAATTTCTGGATTGACTTCATGAGGAGGGATTGGTTGTTTGGCAATATGGCAATGGACTAATTCAAGTGCATCAAGTGATTCAAAAGGGAGTTGGTTGGTTAGCAATTCGTAGAAGGTGACACCGAGAGCATAAAAATCGGTGCGATAGTCCAGCGAGCGATTCATTCTGCCTGTTTGTTCGGGAGACATATAAGCCAATGTTCCTTCTAGAACATTGGGACTTTTGAGGCTGGTCTTCTCTTGGGGTAGAAGGGTAGATAAGCCAAAGTCAATGATTTTTAATTGTCTGGTTTGAGGATTTAAGACAATATTAGATGGATTGATATCTTTGTGAATGACCTTGTTTTGATGCACTTTGCTTAAAGCATCTGCAATTTGGATGGCAATGTGGAGAAACTCTGGTAAAGTAAAGGGACGACTCTCCCGCAGGATTTTTAAGGACTCTCCTCCAAAATCCTCTAACAACATGACTTGTGTGTTTTGGTATTTCCGCATTTCGTAGGCTTTAATTGTTTCTTCTAAATTGAAACGGCGAGTGATTTCGTATTCCTGTTGATAGCGGGAGAGTTCGGCAGGGGTGGGATAATCTTCTTTGAGTAGTTTCAATATTAAAGGTTGCTGATTTTTATTGAGGATGCCTCTGTATATCAGGGAATTAGCACTTTCGTAGATTTGGTTGATAATTGTGATATCTGGCAGTGAAATCATGTTGAGAATTACTGCTGCCTAAAAAAAATCAGCAGTATTCAATTATAGCAATGGCTTTGGTGGGTTATGGGATACGCTAGAGTAGTGTGGGATTCCTGGGTCTCTGGAACTGCAATACTTCGGACAGTTTCATGGCCCACGCGATAGGTAGCTAGAAACCCGGTTTCTACGAGTTTTGGGACGAGTCACGATAAATTTATGAATAAACCGGGTTTCTGAGGCCACGGGATAGGTAGCTAGAAACCCGGTTTCTACGAGTTTTGGGACGAGTCACGATAAATTTATGAAGAAACCGGGTTTCTGAGGCCACGCATAGGTAGCTAGAAACCCGGTTTCTACGAGTTTTGGGATGAGTCACGATAAATTTACGCAGAAACCGGGTTTCTGAGGCCACGGGATAGGTAGCTAGAAACCCGGTTTCTACGAGTTTTGGGACGAGTCACGATAAATTTATGAAGAAACCGGGTTTCTGAGCCCACGCATAGGTAGCTAGAAACCCGGTTTC
>JBBSNU010000169.1:0-8911 GCA_038260455.1 Chroococcales cyanobacterium
CGTCCCCGCTCGCGTATTGTACTCGCGAGCGGGGACGCTCGCACTATAAATGCAAAACTGAGATGCTCTCGATTGAATTAAAGTCTAAATTTTTATTTCATGACTTAATACTGGCTTGTATCTATCTTTCGGTAAATTTAGCAGACATTAGTTGAGTTTTTGCTCGTCAAGCTGTTACTCGTTACCGGGCGAATAGCTCTTGTCATTACCCACATTTTTCATTTTTCGTTTACCAAATAGCCCGCCCGATGTTCAAACAAACGGCGAGTTCGCATTGGGTTAAAATAAACTAAAACAATCAGAAACTGGGTTGATTTTAACCGACTTAAGCTATTAGTCAGGGAATTTTTCCCTGGCGGTATCGCGCGTCGCGTGAGAGTTTGTAGGAGATGTGGGTAATGACAAAGCGAAGAGCCGGAGAGATCCGTTTTGCATTTGAGCGTGCGAGCACTCTAATAAAAAAATGCCTTTTATATCAAATCCAGTAGCATCAGAATTATATAGTGCGAGCGTCCCCGCTCGCGATCGAATTCGCGAGCGGGGACGCTCGCACTATCAATGATTAAAATATATAATTCCGATGCTATCGGAAACGATATTACAAAGCCTGGGAACCAGTTATGACTAATGACCAATAAAGTTCGCGAGCGGGGACGCTCGCACTAATGACCAATGACTAGCCTTCGACTTCGCTCAGGCTAAAATGACCAATGACTAATGACTAATGACTGCTTCAATATACTGCTCAATATTCTTGAGTTGCTGCCGCTGGTATTCCATCCAATCTTTTTCCGCCACTCGCTCTTGGGCTGTTTCTTGGTGGTACCTGGCCTGCTTTTCTAAAAAATTATTGTAGAACATTATCGTTTTTTCAACTGTGTGAATTGCCAGTTTTACGCGCTCCTCAAAAATCTCTAAGATCAAATCATCCACGAGCGATTCAATTACCTTACAAGACTCTTCAAAATCGATCAAACTGATTCCCATTTTACTTTTGTGAACCAGAGTTTCTACAGGAGTTTTCAGCGTTTCTTTAAAATTTTTCGGATAAGACTCCGGTAAGTATTTCAGAGGTTCCGTAAACTTCGACACAATCTCGCTGCCTATTGATTGCAGTCGCTCTCTAAATCTCAATTGACTGTGGAGGTCGAAGCATTCTATACAAAATTCAATTTTTTCTATATCAATAGACTGTAATTCTTTAAAAATTAAATTAAGTTCATTCTCTACAATCAAAACCACTCGTTCCGTCTGGTAATTCACTTCACTCCGCAACTCTTTATGCAAATTATCTTGTTCAAAAAAACCGATAGTATCTCTTTGAAAAACTTGATAATTTTTGTTCCACAAAAACCACTGATTTTTTAACTTGGTAGTTTTGTCGCTCCACGATTTGCGAGCTTTAACAACAGCATCATATTTGCCCTGTTTTCCTAAACTGCGAATTCTAACATCGCATCCGCTTAGTTCGCCAATTTGCTCCCACACCTCAACAGGAGATGCTTCAGCAATTCTCGGCTTGCTATTCCAGACATCTTCCGCCTGAGATATATCTTTGAAACATACTTCAAGTAACTTCTTGAGTCTGAGGGAAGACTGCTTAATTTCGTCAATGCAGTTTTCCACATCTAAGTTGAGGTGGGTAGCTGACTGTTTAATCTCCACGGATTTATATTCGTCTGCCAACAATCGATCGCTAAACTGGGTAATAGCCTGAAATACCTTGAGATACTCATTCATTTCCTTTCCTTCCTCGTTTCCCTAAATAGCATACAATACAGAACATCTGCCTTTTTGAATACAAACTGAGTCACACCATTTTAGATTTTATATTTTATATTTTAGAATTGGGAATGGGGAATGACAGATGACCTAACGGTTGGAAACACGGGCTTCATCAGTTGTATTCTTTTTTTAAACTGGTGTCACAACATGGATTATCTGTTCACCCCTGAAACTCAGGATCGACTCAATACTGGCGACCTCGTACAGCCTGTCGCCAAAACAGGAAAATTGCTCCCCGCAGCTAGAGATCCGGTGACAGGGGAGTTTGTCGAGATCGCAAAAGTTTTTTATCAATCAACAACTGCAACTCTATCCGATCGCGGAGTTCTAGGATTGCTCGCACAGTTAGCCGGAGGCGGGCCCGTGCAGCCGCTGGTAGCTCCCGTGTACGTGACTGTGGCACCGTTGCAGCTTGTTCAAACTCATCAGGGGTTTCAAAAAATATACAGAATGCTTAACTGTCTAAAAATTAATTTGGCGGTGATGCAAGCAACTGTTGCTGTGATTGGTATTGGGGCTGTATCGAATACGGTTTTGTCAGCAGTAAACTTCGATCAAGTATTAAAAATTAGAGAAGAGGCAAAGCACCAGAAGCTAAAAATTAAAGACGGATTTATCGATCTCAGACACATCCTTAAGGAGCGGGGAGTTGAGGTAATCCAGCAGATTTTTAAGGTGGCTCACGACTCTAATTTTGCAATCTACCGTCAGAAACTGGTTAACGGTTATGATATTTTTTCTAAGGCTGTTAAACGCTGTCAGTCTGCTTTGACATTGCCCGATATCAAACTTCGGAATTCCGAAATTAGTAGCGGGCGGGATATGCTGTTTGAGGCTTTAAACATTTACGAGCATCCCAGTTTGTTTGAGGGGCTGTCTTCTGCCGGACAGATCCGGCAAATGGAATGTGTTTGGGCGATCGAGCAGGCGATCGGGCTCACGTTTGAGTTGCAGCGGGCCTACGATATGGCGAGCGATCGCCTGCTCGGACTGCAATCAAAAATTCGTCTAGACCTTCTAACTGTTGTTAAAGGATGTCAATCGGAATCTGAACTAGATTTTTTATTTCCCGAAGTTACTAGGATTTTGGGTCACGATCTAAGTGTAATAGAATTTTGGCAAAATGAGGTTGATTGGATGCAAACTTTGTCTCCCAAAGAGCAGCACCAGTTAGCTAATTTAGATCGACTCAGCGGGGATGATTTAAAAACCTACGTACACACTACATTCGCGGTATTAGCTGCGGAACCTGCACTTTATGAGAATTTAAAGCAAAAGTCTCACTTCCTATCCTTGCGCGACCAATTAGCCTTCGCTGTCAAGCCGGAAATCCGCCGGGGATACGAATTTTATGTCAGCCAGCGGGCGATCGCCACTGGCTATCAAGCTTTAGCTGGCTCGAACTTGCAAGAAATCTCTGATTTAACTGTGGCGAACCTCTACTACTTTTTTCAAATCAGAGAGGGTTCAACTGAAAATTCTACGAGTGAGGACGAATTAGAAACACCTGCTTGGCACTTTCCCAAATTCTTAGAAAATGAGCTTAATTACTGCAATTAAATGAGAGGATCTCCGTAGCAGCGCTAGCGCAATTATCTGTTTAATATCAAAATCCGGTAACAGCGGACTGGTAAGGGCAGGGCGCAATACGGTTGACAAATAGGCTTTTTGACGAATTTCTTAAGTCAACCATAAGGCGGTAGGGGCGGGTTTAGCGAGCGAATTTATGAAATAATCGACTGTATCAAGGCAAAACCCGCCCTCTTAAGTAAACCGTATTGGGGCAGGGCGGGTTTATATAATTTCTAAATAATTATCAAATATCTTGGCGAACCCGCCCCTACAGAATTTGAAATCATACTGGGATGCTACCGGATTTGATATAACTGGTTCCCAGATAAAGCGCCTGGGAACTGAGAGATAGAGGCCAATACGGTTTACTTAAGACGAGCCTGGGGGTAAAAAAGTATGAAAAACAAATACTCTTGTTTGCTTCGTGCCTCTCTTCGGACAATCTTAAGTGAACCGTATTGATATAGAGGCAGAGTCTCCCTTGAAAAAATGGAGGCAGAGCCTCCGGATCTGCGTTACCAGGCTCCGGCCTGGTAACGAGTAGAATGACTGATGACTAATGACTAATGACTAATGACTAATGACTAATGACTAATGACTAATGAAATCCAATTACCTGAGCCACAACTTAATAGTATTGTCTTTAGAACCGCTAGCAATAGTTTTGCCGTCGGGACTAAAAGCCACTACATAAACCTCATCGGTATGTCCGGTCAAAGTATTCAGCAATTCTCCGGTAGCAAAGTCCCAAATTTTAATAGTTTTATCCTTGCTGCCGCTGGCAATAAACTTTCCATCCGGGCTGATAGCCACGGAGACAATATCGTCAGAATGTCCCTTGATAGAGCGAATTAAATCTCCTGTTTCGATATCCCAAATTTTAATACTTTCATCGTAGGAACCGCTAACAATTGTTTTGCCGTCCGGGCTGACAGCGACCGACCTCACTTGGTCGCCGTGTCCCTCAAGAGTTTTGATCAAGCTCCCCGTTGCTACATCAACAACTGTAATTTTTTTGTCCTTAGAAGCGCTAACCAAACTTTTGCCATCGGGGGTGAAAGCAACAGAATAAACAAAATCTGTATGGTCTGGCAAATTATAGATCAAACTGCCAGTTGCTGCATCCGAAATTTTCGTGGTTTTGTCTCCGCTGCCGCTAGCAATCAGCTTGCCGTCTGGGCTGAAAGCGACTGACCAAACAGAAGCTGTGTGGTCGAGAAGGCGCTTCCCTTCTCCTGTTTTCAAATCCCACAGCATGACTCTCCAAAAACCTGTTCCTGTCGCAAGTTTCGTACCGTTTGAGTCGAAAGCAACCGACCAAATGGTGGATGAATCTCCGGCGAAAGTGCGGATCGATTTGCCTGTAGCTAAATCCCAAATTTGGACTGTTTTGTCTTTTGAACCGCTGGCTAACATTAAGCCGTCTGGACTGAAAGCAACAGCCCCGACGGCATCTGAATGCTGGGCAAAGTTTTTTACTTTGGCGTTTTTCCAGCGCAGGCCTGCTTGGCACTTTTCTTGTAAGTTTTTAGCGGAGGTATAGGTGCTGTTGGTGTTGGGAATTGTTGGGATTTGGTTGATGCAGCCTTCATAATTGCTGGCTTTATAGAGAGATTCAATTTGATTGAGCTGTTGGGCTTCTTGTTGCAATCCTTGCTCCCCTTCTTGCCATTTGAGATATCCGTAAATTCCGCCGATCGCGGCTAAGAGTGCTGCAATGGTTGCTCCGGCGAGATAAGGATTGAATTTGCGAGGTTCTTTGGGGACAATTGCTGGGGCACTCGCGATCGACAAATCGGTTTTTCCGTTCAGATCCACCTCCGGGGATACCGCCGGAGTTGGCTGCAATCCTGGTGTCGGGTTGGGGTTGCGGTGTCCCTCCAACACTGTGGCGATCGCCTTGTACAATTTGGAGAATAAAGATTTAGGAACGACTAATTCTTCGATTCTCGCGGCATCTTCGTCGGTAAGCCCTAAAACCTGCTGCAAGCGTTTTAACTCGTCGCGAGTTTCCAGAGAAAAGGGATATTCTTGCTGCATTGCTTCTTGCAGCGATTGTTCGTAGCGTTCGCCTTTTTGCCTGTATTTGCGGTAAGGGTTCAATACCTCATCTTCGATCGCCTCTGCTTCTTCTGGTAGCAATTCCAAACTGACGCGCAATTCTTCTAATATTCTCCGACCGACGACTGTAATGTCACCGCGACTGCTGCTGCGCCGATCGACTTCTTCGCGATATATTGTCAGCTTGGGAATCCGCGCGCGCGATCGATCGCCAATTTTCCTCAAATCGGCTAAAGCTTCCGCCGCCGACTGATACCTCTCCCGAAAATCGTAGCGCACCATATTGTCCAAAACATCGGCCAGCGCTTGCGAGCACACCGCTAAATGCCGCCAAACAATTTCGCCTTTATTAGAATTTTTCAAATCCCGCAGTTTCGGCAAATCGTAAGCCGGCAAACCCGTCATTGCTTGGATACCAATCATTCCCAAGGCGTAGATATCGCTGTTGAGTTGCGGGTTGTATTGAAATTGCTCGATCGGCATATATTCCAGCGTCCCAATCCGCACAGTTACCGGCGCTTGTCTTTGAGCGATGTGAATTTCTTTCACCGAGCCAAAATCGATCAACACTAACTTATTGTCTGAATAGCGGCGGATTAAATTTGCTGGTTTAATATCTCGATGAATTACTCCCTGTCCGTGTACAAACACTAAAATTTCTAACAGTTCTTTCAGCAAAGGAATTAGCTGTTCTTCTTTTAAAGGTTTACCCGGTACAATCTCGGTTGATAGCGAGTGACCGGCAATAAAAGATTCAACTAAGAAAAATTCTTCATTTTCTTCAAAATAAGCGAATAGCTGAGGGATTTGCTCGTGTTGACCGAGCTTTTCTAGAACTTCTGCTTCTTTTTGGAAAAGACGGCGCGTAGTATTAATTAATTTCTGTTCTTTGGTACCGGGACGCAAGTGTTTGACAAAGCACTGCGGTTCACCGGGACGACGAATATCTTTGGCTAGATAGGTTTGTCCAAATTCTCCTGTTTCTATGACTTCAATGATTTGATAGCGTCCATCTAAAAGTTGGCTCACCATGATAATAACTTAGTTGCTCCTGGGCATTGGGCATTGGGCATTGGGCATTGGGCATGGGGAATTGGGCATCTTGCCCGCTCGCGAAGTCGAAGGGTGGGAATTGGGCATTGGGCATTGGGCATTGGGCATTGGGCGTTGGGAATAGTTTTTTCTTTCTTTCTTCCCTCTTCCTTCTTCCCTCTTCCTTCTTCCTTCTTCCTTCTTCCTTCTTCCTTCCTTGTTCATTATTCCTGACCTCCGCTACATCCGCCCGAATCCGTTGCCGAACTTTCTGACCTCCGCTACACTTGTACTGAGCTTGTGCTGAGCGTAGTCGAAGTGCGAAGTGTCGAAGTATCCGTTACACTCATCCGTTGCCGAACTTCCTTCAACTTCTGGCATACTCTATCTTTTCAACATCTGCAAAGCTTGATAGCCCAAAAAGAAAAAACCCAAAGCGCCGAGTACCGCTATCGTGTCCGCCAACACATCGACTGTCAGAAATTCGCCCATTGCCATATCCTCTCTTGACTGATATCTATCCTCGGCTTTTAGGTCGCTGACCGGGTGAGGGGTAAGACCCCTTGCGGCGGGCGAACCCAAAGATGCTCACAAATTATAGCAAAAGAGGTCGCCAAAATAACTTTTCGGGCGATCGACTAGCTTTTTGTTTTAATATTTTTTAATATTTAAGGAGACAAACTGTGCACCGAGATTTTGAGGTCAGTTCGCTTTGATATTGTTAACCCTGGTAATTCTTTCTTTAATCGTAAGTAGAGCTTACACTAAAAATTTGCGCCTCAGCGTCAAAAATGCGCCTCGCACCGACAGCAGCGGGGCGAAGCCCTCACTGGAGCGGGCTCGGAAAGTTTCGGTAATCGTACCAGCATACAACGAAGCTGAGAATATTCGGGATTGCGCGATCGCCATTTTGGAGAGTACAGCGCCCTCAGTGGACAACCTAGAGGTTTTGATTGTAGACGATCGATCGACAGACGACACCCTAGCGATCGCCCAAACTCTACAACAGCAGCTCAACGACCCCCGCCTTAAAATATTAGCAGGTCAGCCGCGACCTGCCAACCAATACTGGGCCGGCAAAAACTGGGCCTGCGCCCAAGCTTTCCGGGAAACAACCGGAGACTTCCTATTATTTATCGATGCTGACGTGCGCCTCAAACCGGGGGCGATCGAAACCGCAATTTCCACAGCCGAAACTGAAAAAATAGACTTGCTAACCTGTATGCCTGCCCTGGTTTGCGACTGTTTGGCCGAGTGGTTAGTACAACCTTTAATGTTCAATAATTTAGCAGTTTGCTTCGACTTTACCGCCGTCAACGATCCGACAACAGACAGCGCTTTTGCTGCGGGGCCGTTTATGCTATTTAGGCGATCGGCCTACGAAAAAATCGGCGGACACGAAGCAGTTGCCGGCGAAATTGTCGAAGATGTGGAATTAGCCAGACGCATCAAACGTGCAGGTTTAAAGCTCGCACTTTATTCGGGTTCAAATTTGGCATCCGTGCGGATGTATCGGTCTTGGAGCGCATTGTGGGAAGGCTGGACAAAGAATCTGTATCTCGGCGCTAAGCGCAGTTGGGGAATGATGGTTTACATGGCCGCAATAATGTTCTTTCTTTATCCGATGCCCTGGTTGGCATTAGGTATTTTGCTGGCTAACGGCGAAATTGCCAACCTAATTACCAATCACCAATTACCAATTACCAATTACCAATTGCCAATTACCTTGTTAACTATTTGTTTATCTGCGATCGTAATTTGGCAGCATTACACTTTACGCCGTTTGGGTGCCGAAATTTCCGACTGTCCGACGAAATACTGGTGGTTGGGAGGTTTGGGAGGCACGTTAATTGCGGCAATTGCGATCGGTTCCGCCATCAAAACAGAAACCGGTTGGGGATGGACTTGGCGCGGGAGAGCTTTGCAAATCAACAATTAATCCCCGATTTTTTGGGCTGACAAGCAGTAGGGTGCGTCAGGTTTGAGATTTTCAATGTGCACGAAAAATCTAATACTGACGCACCATTATTCCGGGCGTGCGTCAGCATGAGATTGTTAGTTTGTTGCAAAAATAATGATAGCTGACGCACCCTACATTTACTAAAATTAGTAGTAGGGTGTGTCAGATTTGAGATTTGCAATCGTGCCGGAAAAGTCTAATTCTGACGCACCACTTATTCGAGGAGTGCGTCAGTTAATTTAGTGGTAGGGTGCGTCAGGTTTGAGATTTTCAATGTGCACGAAAAATCTAATACTGACGCACCATTATTCCGGGCGTGCGTCAGCATGAGATTGTTGGCTTGTCCCCAAAATAATCATACTGACGCACCCTACATTTACTAAAATTAGTAGTAGGGTGTGTCAGATTTGAGATTTGCAATCGTGCCGGAAAACTCTAATTCTGACGCACCATTTATTCGCAGGTGCGTCAGTGTGAGATTGTTGGCTTGTCCCCAAAATA
>JBBSNU010000170.1:0-8902 GCA_038260455.1 Chroococcales cyanobacterium
AGGGGTTTTATGTATGCGGGGGCGCAGCGGGTGGCGGTGAGTTTGTGGTATGTGGATGATGAAGGAACTGCTGTGTTAATGCAAAAGTTTTATCAAAAAATGCAGCAACAAAAGTTAGCGCCGGCGGCAGCTTTGAGGGCGGCACAGATGGAAATGATGCAGGATAAAAAATGGCAATCTCCCTATTATTGGGCGGCTTTTACCTTGCAAGGGGAGTGGAAATGATATCATTGTTCCAAAGTTATTATACCAATTTAATGTGAAGTTGCACATATCTCGATCCCCCTAAATCCCCCGAAAGCAAGGGGGACTTTGATCGGAATCTTGTCCCCCCCTTATTAAGGGGGGCTAGGGGGGATCGGATTCTATGCAGCCTCATAAAAAATTGGTATTAGAGGCAAGATTAATAGCTGTAAGGTGCTTAGGTTGCACCCTACATATAGCCGTAAGGTGCAACCTAAGCACGCTACATTAGTTTATCGCCCGCTAGCTAAAGCCTCCCGCAATTTACGGCCCCGCGATTTATCCCGAAGTTCGGGAGTCGCCATCCGCAACACAAAATCCAGCAACCAAGGAGCAATTCGGTGACACCAAACTGCTAGATGACTTTGGTATCCTACCAAAATTTCCGGCGCATCTTTGTGCAAACCCGCGACAAGTGCTAGGGCAACTTTTTCGGGAGTTGTGGGCACTACCCACCGGAATTGCTCCAAGTCTCGCACCATGTCGGTATCTGTTAGAGATGGCAATAAAGCTGTGACTCGAACGTTGTACTGAGTTAACTCGCTGCGTAAAGCTTGGGTGAATCCCAAAATGGCAAATTTGGTAGCAGAATAAGTCGCCATTGTGGGAGCGGCAATTTTGCCCATTAAGCTCGAAACATTGACGATTGTTCCTTCTTTTTGAGTGGCCATTCGCCTCGCAATCAAGCGGGTAATTGTGTAGGTTCCGAGCAAATTTAAGGCGATTTCTTCCTCGATTAATGGCAGCGGGGAACGCAAGAATGATGCTTGGTGCGCGACGCCTGCACAGTTGACTAGCAGGTGAATCGGGCCGCAATCTCGCCAAGCTTGGGCGATCGCAATATTCACCGCTACTGACTGAGTTAAATCCAAAGCTAACGGCACTACTTCTGTACCAAAAACATCGATTTCCTCTGCCAATTCGATTAATTGCTTGCGGTTGCGAGCGACAATCACCAAACGTTTGACTCCTTGTCTCGCTAATTCCAGGGCGATCGATCGCCCAATTCCGCGCGAAGCTCCTGTAACAAGAGCTGTTTTTCCTTGAAGTTGCATAGATTAAACCTTTTGGTAGATGCTCACCGCGGCACGGAGTTATGAGTTGTGAGTTGTGAATTATTAGTTATGAGTTGAATGTTTTGGCGGTAACAACTCATAATTCATAATTGTTGAAAAGGCTATCTTGTTTCGATAGACCTGATTTACTTGTGGGGTTAACTCAAAACTAAAAACTTTTGAATCGCTAACGTGCGCGTGAGTTGAACTCAACTTGTGGTTTGCCAGAAATCAGTCAAATATCTGGTCATTTAACCTCATTCCAGCAGACAAACCTGAGATGGGCGGCTCTCCTAATTTTGTGGTGATAAGCAAACCGCATATCCTTACTCCGAGGGCATCATAGAATCACAAACAGTTGTGCTTGATACCGTATACACCATAAACCCAGGAGAGCCAGATGGGCAAACCTAGTCGGAAGTCATGGCCAAGCGGGCTTTATTACCGCTTTTTCTTGAGTTCGCGGAGGCGGACTTTGCCTGTGTAGCCGCGAATTTATTCGCCGGGGATTGGTTTTGTTCAGTCCGCAGAGGCGGACTTTCTCTTGTTCCAAGGGTACTCAGAAAATAGTCGGCAAAGCGGATGCAGGCCGCCGGAGTTCGGCTAACAAGTCGATCGAGATTGGCTGGCGCGATCGCATCCTCCTGCATCGCCGTCTATTTCTCTATCTGTCCGGATCTGGGATTTTTATGCAAAACTTCTGCAGAAGTTACAAAACTTTACATAAATCGCGAATTTTTGGGTGTTCTTACTGGTGGTGGTGCGTCAGGAATCAAGCAGTGCCGACGGTTCAGCCTGCAGAAGAAATTAGGCTTTTTGCTAGTTTTTGCTAGTTACCAGGCTCTGCCTGGTAATGCAGGTGCGGAGGCTCTGCCTCCTTTTACCTCGCCACTTATAGCAGAGATAGGACTGTAGCAGGTGTTTAAGTTATTAAATTTTCGTTCCTAAGCACCCTATAGCAGATGTTTGGGGTTGGTTTTGGGCGATCGAGCGGCGGTGCTGGCGGCACACCCTAAAGCAGATGTTTGGCATTTGTCTTGAATGCTATAATCGAGCTCGCCAGCACAGTCAAACATTCCCCCGTTAGATATCCGCAAGCGAGCGGGACGATCGCAATCCCAAAAACGCTTATTACACTCCCAAAAAGATGCTGTCGCCAAATGCGCCGTTAATACCACTGCAAAAAAAAGATGCAGCTTTAGTCAGTGATTCTCAATAGTCGAAAATCAAAAATGGTATAACCGCCCCAAAACCATGCACCACCAATCCCCGCAGCAGCCTCAAAAACACGCGACTACCAAAAAACTTAAAACAGCTATTTTTTACTGTTTGACAGCAATATTTTTCTGTTGGAGTACCGCGAACCTGCCTACAATTGCCCAAAACACAGCCCCTGGCGGGCTTAACGGGCAAGAAATGAGAAATTTGCTCGATCGCGGAAACCTCACCGAAGCCGTCACCAGAATCGAACAAAACTGGGAAGAAGACTATCAAAAATACTTGCAACAAGACTTTGCAGCCCGTACAAAAACCGCAGAAACAATATCAAAAACTCTCTCCCGCCTAGCAGTTCAAACCAAGAAAAAACCAGCTTTAATTTACGCCATCCCGCGCACAGACCAACTCGAATTAATTTTAATATTACCCGATCGCCCGCCAATTCTCCGCAGCGTCCCATCCGCCAAACAAGAGACACTGCTGTCAGCAGTCCAAGAATTCCGCAGCGAAATCACCAACCCCGTAAAACTCAACACCACCAGCTATCTAGAAGGCGCCCAACAACTTTATCAATGGATAATTGCACCCCTAGAAACAGATTTGCAAACAGCAAAAATTGAAACACTGCTGTTTTGCGTCGGTGAAGGTTTGCGAACCGTACCCCTAGCAGCTTTGCACGACGGAAAGCAATTTCTGATCCAAAAATACAGCCTCGCCCGCATCCCCGCCTTCAAATTCACCGACACTAACTACGCCAACCTCAGAAACACCGAAGTCTTAGCAATGGGAGCATCAATTTTCTCAGAAACGGCGAACAAACAACCGCTACCGGCAGTCCCGTTAGAATTAAGTGCGATCGTCCGAGAGTGGCCCGGTAAATCTTTTCTCAACGAAGATTTTACCATCGTCAACTTGCAATCCCAGCGCCTGCAACAAAGATACGGCATCATCCACCTCGCTACCCACGCCGAATTCCGCCCCGGAGCCCCAAATAACTCTTACATTCAATTTTGGGACACCAGACTCGGACTGGATCAAATGAGAGATTTAAAATGGAACAATCCGCCTCTGGAACTGTTAGTATTGAGCGCCTGCAGAACAGCCTTGGGAGATAAAGAAGCAGAACTCGGATTTGCCGGTTTAGCGCTGCAATCGGGAGCAAAATCTGCCCTCGCCAGCTTGTGGTACGTCAGCGATGCGGGAACTCTGGCGCTGATGAGCGAGTTTTACGAGCGTTTAAAAATCAACAAGCCGAAAGACCTTCCTATGATTAAATCTGAAGCTCTCAGGCAAGCACAAATTGCTGCAATCGACGGTAAATTAACCATAAATAACGGTCAATTGCGAAGCTCTAGGGGCGGAACTTTTTTACCTTTGTCTATCCCTCAAATCGAGAGCCAAGATTTATCGCATCCTTATTATTGGGCAGCTTTTAGTATGATCGGCAGTCCGTGGTAGGTGATAAAAACTAACAGGCTTTTGGGCTTGTTTCACAATGGGAAAAAAACAGGCTTTCGGGCCTGTTTTACTCGTCTACTCGTCTACTCGTTACCAGGCTGGAGCCTGGTAACGCAGATCCGGAGGCTCTGCCGACCTTTTCAAGAGCGAGGCAGAGCCTCTAGATATAGGTTCCCAGGCTGGAGCCTGGGAACCAGTTAAAATGACAATTTTAAGTGAACCGTATTGACTTATCACCGATGAGGCGCGCCCAATTTCTAGACTTTGCCCGATCGGCGAGCGCGATAATTGTACGCAACGATACCTGCAGGCAAACGGCAAAGCCTGATTCCGGCGCGGGACTCTACCGATCGCGCCTCTTGACCGACACAAATGATAGGCTATAAAACATAAAGTAATTAAAATATCTGTAGCTGTCGCTCAACCAACCACCACCAACCTGCGACCAATCAAGCGGGAGCCTTCCAGGGGAAACAAATATGAAAAAACTAGAATTTTTACTGCAGAAAGAAGGCGATCGCGCCTGGTTGCCCCTAGAAACCGCCGACGTGGAAATTCTAGAAGGCAAATACCGCGTCGTTGCTCGTATCCAGCACCCCAACACCGACATCGAAATTCGCGTCACCTACACATCCTTCGAGGGAGTAGTCCCGCAGCGGAAAGTCCAAAGCCGATCCGCACGCACCAACCCCGAAGGATTAGTCGTGATCATTCCCTACACCAGGCTAAAACCCGGACTGTGGGAACTTTCCTGCTTGCCAGATCCTCGATCGACACCAGCCAAACCTTGGCAGTACGGCGTGCAATTGGAAGTATTGCCGGCAGAATCGGAAACCTCCGAACCCCTACCGCCGACGATCGACACCTCGGAACCTGCAACTACCCCCTCAGACTCACAAATCGCAGCACCGGTCGATCGTCCTGCAACCAAACCCCCAGCCCCGCCGCAGCCTCCCAAAATCTACCAATTCCCCAATCCCCAAACCCCTCCGCCTCCGCCCCAACCCCCAGTCAAACTCGAACTCGAACTCATACTCGATCGAGAAACCTTCATCACCCAACTCGGTCGCCCCTTAATCATTTCCGGCAAAATCGACATTCCCCAACCACCCCAAACAACCCAAAAAACAGCAACTCTCATCCCAGAATCACAAACAGAAGAACTCAAAAAACTCATCGGTTCAGCCCAAATACAAATCTACCTGCGCGACCCCCAAACCTCAAAAATACTCGCCCAAATCCAGCAGCAGATGCCAGAACAAGCTCCCCCCTGCATCTTTGCCTGCGTCACCTACATCCCCAGCGAGTGCAAAAGTCGCCTAATTTTAGGAGAAGCAATACTCAGCAGCGGAGGCGTTCCCCTAGCCACCAAACTATTCACAATTACAGCCCGTTTAGAGCACCTTCTAGAAGTAATTAAAGAAAATTTCATCGAAGAAAAGCATCAAGCCGAACTCTCTCCAACAGCCTCAAAACAGCCTCGAATCGCCCCAAATCTATCCTTTCTCAAGCTAGTAGAAAAATCCTTAGAGCCTCCATCCCCCGCCGAACTCTCAACAAACGAGCCCTTACCCCCTCAACTGAATTCCCGCCAAACCGCAAGTGCCGGCGGTTTAGAATTGCCTGCATTCGGTAACAAACTGCCCGAGGGCAGCCGATCGCAATTGCTCGGGGAAATCTCCAATCCCCCTCAAACTGTCGCCGGGGCGATCGAGCCACAAACCAAACCCTCAGACATCCCAACAGCCGCAGAAACGGCCGAAGATCGAGCGATCGACCAGAAACCCGAAAACACCCCGGAACCAGAAAAAACAGCCCCAGAAACCCCGCCAACAGCCTCAAAACAGGCATTTCAAACCCTAAACGTCGAGAATAGATTTTGGTCGCGACTCAGTTCCCTAGCCAGCAACGACGAATCCCCCGAATGGCTCAAAGCAACCACCCTCTCGCCAACTCCCAAAGCCGCCAATAGCAGCGACGCAATAGCCGTCGTGGAAGAAAGCAGCCCAACTCAGCAGCAACGGGCGATCGGGGCAACAATTGCCGAGCCCAAATATATTGGCCCGGAATCCAGAGAATTTGTAGTTTTTGACGAGCCCCCGCAGCCGAAACAAGTTGCTCAAAAAAACACAAAACTCGAAGCAGAATCAACTCCCCCAACTCCCTACGTTTTGCCAGAAGACGAGTTAGTACCAATGCCCGTCTTAGAATTGCCGCGCGCCCAAATCCTCGCGGGCCAGGCTGTAACAGTGAAAGTGCAACTGCCGGAATTGATGCCCCGGATTTATGTGAAAGTTTGGGTATTCGATCGGCAAAGCTACCTAATTCTGGACGGGCCGCGCTGGATTACCGAATTTACACCTAACGGCTTGGGAAATGTGCGAGCAAGTATCGAGTTAGAGATTCCCTACGGCTGCATGGAAGTCGAATTTGAGGCGATCGCCGTGGAAATGCAAACTCAGCGGGAAAGTCACAAAATCAGCGTTCACCGCCAAGTTTTGCCCCCAGCCGGCCCCCTTTTGCCTTTGGATGAGTGAGCTATTGACATATCTAAGATTGGTTCGTAGTGCGGACTTTAGTCCGCTCCTTTTTACGGACTAAAGTCCGCCCGACGAAAAGTTTTTGTGATAGTAATATACCGAAAATCATATCACCTAGAACTGCCGCCCCCGAGGATAAGAAAATAGGAGGATAACTAATCGATTGACATATCTAAAATTGGTTCGTAGTGCGGACTTTAGTCCGCTCCGGGATTGCGGACTAAAGTCCACACTACGAAAGGCAAATCCTCAAATTGCAGCGACATCTCGGCCGCCAAACCCGTGCGGTTCCAGGCATCCTCCTGACACTTGCGGCGGCAAAAATTCATCGGTTCCGAGTAAACTTTCCCACTAGATAAAGTCGGTTTTGACCCGCACCAGTGAATCACAGTCGCCGAAGCGCGATCGCCCGCAGGCCCGCTTGATTCCATCGGAAACCGCTTTTTCACCAAATCCCGGTCAAAATCCGGCACCAAAAACTGCATATCCACACTCTGCACCCGCAGCCGACTTTCTTGCGCCGCCCGCAAAATCATAAAGTTTAAAAAACCCATTTCTCCGTACTTAAATATCCCCGGATTTGCAGCCGTAAAATCTAAAATTTCTACGTATTCTTCCAAGTTAAAAATGCCGCGCTTAGCAAAAAAAGTACCAGTGCAGAAATAATTGGCTCGATATTTCGACCAGCTAAAACTGGGGAAATGCTTCTCAACACCAGGAATGTCAAAGAAAAATTTTGAAATATCTGCATCCGAATTTTCCTGACAAGGTTGGTCTACTATAAAATCAAATTCCTTAAAATTAGCAAACTTGAGAACATCGCCCCAGACGATAGTATCGGCATCCAAAACCAGGAAATTTGACCAAGGACTTTCCCAGAAGGCAATCATCTTAGTTTTGTCCCAACCAAAACTTATTTTCCTGAGAACCTCTTAGGAAACTGTTGTGCGATCGATTACTCGCACGCCGTAGGATTTCTCCAAAGCACTCACAGAAAACGTACCGTCAATCAACAGACAGATGGGCACATCTCCCGAAAAATACCGGATGCTAGCACAGCAACCCTTAGCAAACAGATAATCTTGGTCGCAGCAGGCAATAATAATACCAAAATCTTCCATAACCCCTCATTCTTTTACTAAAATTTCCACCCATAGCGTTTGGGTTTTTTGTTCTGACAGCACTATTTTTGAGTTGTGCATTTTCGCCAGCTTCGCATTAAACTCCTACGATCGCCCTCCGTCAAAAACAGCCCTCAAACCGCTAGAAAATTTGGGTATAGTTGGTGTCTCAAGCAACACAGCATTCCCGGCGCAATTGGATATTAAGGAACACCAATTGCAGCCACACTCAGAAAACCCAAAAATTGTGTTAAAGTAGCGGGGAATTAAACCGGGCGACAGCTTGTCTCAAAAAGGACGATCGCCCAGGCAAGTCCCGACTCCTGGGATCGTCAGAAAACCCAAATTGGTCAAGCCTGAAATTTGGCTTTTTTAGGGTACATCTACGAGTATGAAGGCCTGCTGGCTTCCCGCAGGCGGGAAAATAGCCCCGCCAAAGGTCGCGAGGTTTAAAGTTAGGTTAAAAAGCTTGACATATTTGGATCGAAAGCTGTATAAGGGAGGCGACAAGCAGCCCGTATCCTACCTGTAACTGTCTGTTAAGTCTGGCGTAACCGAAGACTCAAGGTAGCGGTCAGTTTGAGGTAAATTGTGGTCGAACCCGCACCACCAGTTCTCGATCGCAGCCACAGCAACTAAAGCAAGTCTGGCGATCGAGAGATGAAATGAACTCCTTGGGGCGCAGGGAGTCTGCCCGGATCGCACGCACGCCGTGCGATGGGAGTGAGGACAAGATGGCTTGTCAAACCTCCGGACGCTGCATAAGACCAACATCATTCAAAAATGGTAGAGGCAGCGGCGGTTGAAACTGGAAGCCCAGACTGTATGCTTCGCATAGCGTGTGGGTACGTCACCCGGTGATGATATAATCAACCGTAAGGTAATGTGGGCTTGACCTGAATAGATGCGCTTGCCGTAGAAGGGGCCAGCCCCTACGTTAAAGCGGGAACTAAACACGCCTACTGTGAATCAGCAGCTATGGATATGTTCTATTTTGGCAATTATTGTCAGCAGGCAAGCAACCACAAAAATTAGCAGTTGAGAATTGCCGATCGAGTTGAATTTATAGTGTGAAGGTGTGAGGAAAATGAACAGAATTTTTTGGAATTTATTGCTAGTATCCCCTGCTATTCTGGGGCTATCATCAGTCGTCAGTACCGCAGCGCGAGCAGCCGAAGCTCCAGCAACCGCTGAAGCCAACCAGCTAGCCGCAGCCAAGTCATCCGAATCAAAAATTGCAGCATCAGTTGCAGAATTAGTTGCAGAA
>JBBSNU010000171.1:0-8863 GCA_038260455.1 Chroococcales cyanobacterium
TACTCTTTGTTTTTCCGGTTTTTGAGTCTTTTAATTACAGGCAATACGGCTAGAGCTAATAAAGTTCCTAATGCTGTAGTTGGTTCGGGAACGGCTTCTGCGGGGAGGGCGTCATCATCGGTATTTTTAGATGAGACTTTTGGAGTTTTTGCAGTGAGAGTATCGTCAAGATACGATAGTTCTGGGTCTTCAAGTAAGTCGGCACTGATGCCTGCTAAATCTACTTCGTTATCATTGTTATCCCCAGAGGCTAGTTCTGGGTCTTCCAGTAAGTCGTCGCTGATGCCTGCTAAATCAAGTTCATTTTCGTTACTGTCAGTTGATGATAGTTCTGGGTCTTCCAGTAAGTCGCCGCTGATGCCTGCTAAATCAAGTTCATTTTCGTTACTGTCGGTAGATGATAGTTCGGGGTCTTCAAGTAAGTCGCCGCTGACACTTGCTAAATCAAGTTCATTTTCGTTGCTGTCGGTTGATGATAGTTCTGAATCAAGGAGTAGATTGCTGCTGATGTCATTTAAATCCACTTTCTTTTCGCTGCTAGGAGTTGATGATAGTTCTGGATTTTCTAGCAGTTCGCCACTGACGCTAGCTACGTTTACATCTTCAGAGTTGTTAGCAGTTGATGATAGTTCAGGACTGACAAGTAAATCGCGGCTGACGCTTGCTACGTCCACGTAATCGGTGGCGTAGTTATTGTTACCTTTGTTAGCACTTTCAAAAAGTGGCTTCTGGGGTAAGGTAAGGGCATTAGCGCTTCTGAGAGAAGAAGCGGGAACCGCCCGAATCGGACGACCGCCACCACGGGGACTGGGTGCTGGACGCGGACTGGGTGCTGGACGCGGCGCTGGGCGAGGGCTGGGGGCTGGACTCGGCGCTGGACGCGGGCTTGGTGCTGGACGCGGGCTTGGTGCTGGACGTGGGCTTGGTGCTGGACGCGGGCTGGGGATGGGAGTAGGCGATGGTCTTGGTGTTGGTGATGGTGACGGCGATGGTGTGACACAACCTATCCCCCCACCACCGCTGCTACTGCTGGCGATAATCACGCTACCGCTGTTATTAGAGAAACCTGGTGGTGGTGGACAAATTTGCTGGTTTTTATCAGGAACATATCTGTACACCCAACCCCATTTGACTCCGTTATAAATCGTGACTTCTTGTACCTTGTTTGGATTCGATCGAGCGAGGTAAAGTTCCGCAGTCCAGAAATAATCTTGAGTTAAATTTATGATATTACTGGGGCGATAAGGGCGATCTTCAAATAAACCATTTGGCTGTATGAAATTACCCGAACCATAGTATGGAGTGAAATTATTTTTCTTATTACGAATGTTGTCAATATAGCTTATCGTATTACCGACACTTCCAACTTCAGCCGGGTAGTTAGTGGTAACGCGCTGAATCCAATATAAATTTGGGCCAGTCTGAGGATCCGGCTGTCTTTTGCTTCCTTTTAGGGGAACGTAATTCAAACTAATTGTAGAGCCAATTCCCCCCAGCACTTGGGTCCGTGGATCCTGCTTACTTGTTGGCTTTAATCCAGTCCCCAAACCACAATCGGTGTCAATACCGCATGGGTACTGAAGCCTGACATTAAAACTCCCTTTTAAATTCTTTCCTTTCTTAAAAGTCCAACCTGTTGCTACGTTGTAAGTTGTTCTGAGAGTGTTTAGGAAGCTGTCTGTACCTCCTCGTTTTATCTCGCTAACGAAGAGGTTAGCCTTAGTTATGTTAATAGGCCCATCGGGATCGAGTGCAATTAAAGAAGTATAGCCTGTTCCATTGGGCAATTTAGACTCAGATGTGAGTAGTCCTGCATTCTGTCTGAGAGTAAACGCACTACTAGATTGCCCGAAAAGCATGATGATCGAGCTAGTTGATAATACTAAGAAAAATTCTCTGAATAGCATTGTTTTTACCTGTTGGGAAAATTAAACAAAAATAAATAGTGATTCGCCATTCAAAGCTCTATTAAGCGAAATTCAACAAAGGGAGTATCCACCCGCCCAGTCCAAACTTTTTCTATTGGCCGACTTTCAATCGACTCCCCAGCAAGATTTTTCTTCGGTATGGTATCACTCGTATTGTAATACTGGAAGCGGAAGTGATATATACCTGGCTTGAGTTGGTCAAAAGAGCATGAGCCACCATATCCGCTAGAGACACCAAGCGAAAATTGGCTATGGTTAGTCCAGAAGAGGCCGATATCTGGAAAGAGTGTGACATTCTTTCCAGGTGTGACTAACAAAAAGTCAGATTCTTCTGGCCCTCTCATCCAGTCGTTAGCATAGGCTTCCCGCTTCACCTCACCATCTGGCATTACAAGTTCTGGGTAAAAACTGCCATAAAAGCTAAAGTGAAATGGGGTTAGAGTATTATTTGTGATCCGCATACCAATCTGTACAGATTGGTATGAATTGTCACTCTTATTTGGCAGGGTTAACAATGGCTCAGGTATGAAAGTTTCAAAATGAATACCATCTACTTCCACTGCACTGTTATTCAACCCAACAGGTTGAAGTAGGCGAAAATTAGTTAAGGGAGTTACCAACTGACCTGTCCCAGCTACTTCTATTCTCTCTAGTGGCACTTCTTTTCTCTCTAGTATTTCTTTAATGTTAAAAACAGTGAATGGATTTGTGTATACTATTGTCCCAGTCGGAGTTTCATAAGTGAATCGAACCTGATATTCCCCAGGCCCAAGAGTATCAAAAGACCAAGATTTATCGAGATCGATAGGGCTTTCATCGTAGGTTGGGCGATGTAATATCAGTTGAAGTAAATTATTTTTCCAATATAGTATTCCATCCAGAGAGGTGGATATCTGCTCTCCGACCCGAACTAACGAGCCCTCATATTCTGCGTTCCCAACTTGCCTATTTATCGGTTCTATTCGGTGCAGTGCTTGACCATCTGGCCCGAATATTTCTGGGATTAAAGCATCATAATTTATAGCTAAGGGAATAGGGGCTGGTGTATTATTAGTAAGGCTGACAGTAAAGCTGAATTCAGCAGTGACACCGGGCTTGTTTTCGGGGATAGATATTGCCACAATTTCTGGCCATTCCATTTTCAGTTGAAGGCCATCTTGTTTAACGTTATTGCTGCGCTTAGATTTTCTAGATGCCATGTTTGTTACCTTTTCAACTTTTGAATTTTCATTGCCAACAGCTTGTATACTTCCATAGGTTACTACCACGATCGCCGAAATTACTAAAGCCAATAAAAACTGCAAAAGATACTTCATCGCCCAGAGTGTAGGGGACATAGTAGTCTGGAGGATTTAAAGACTTAATAGTAAACGCAACCCCAGGCTGAGCTGTGAGTGTGATAAAAAGTGTTGTTGTGAACAAAGCTAAAGGATACTGTCGTAATACCATTCTTTTGATCCTCACAAGTTAATAGTTAAAAAGAGAGCAGCTTTTTCGGAAATCATCTACAAATAGTAACTGTGACTAAAATTCGTATCTTGGCTGCACGATACGAAATTCCTCATAAGACGTAGAAACCACGCCTGTCCACAGAGGTTCTAAGAATCTCCAGGGTGTCATACCTCCATCAATTTTTCCTGTTTGAGAGTGGTTTTCATAAGTAAACCGAACACTATATATACCTGGTTTCAAATTGCACAAAGTCCAAACTCCACCACTACTGTCATAGCCTGTAAGTCCAAGCTGGAAGCCACGCCAACAGAACTTGGCATTTATAAAAAACGTCAAATCTTCTTGTGGGAAAAGTAATAAAAAGTCTGATTTTGTCGGTGTTTTGGTTGCATTCCTAGCATAGCTTCGTTCGATTAATTCCCCATCTGCTCGTTTTAGTTCTGGAGACAAATGGAAACAAATAAACCGATAGGATATTGAGGAATTGTTGGTAATGCGAATCCCAAACTGTACGGAGTTTTTAAGACCCTTGATATTTGGGATTGTTAGCTCTCGTTCTGTGACTAAAGTTTCAAACCGGATGCCATCTACTTCAATGGTATTGTTGTCACTTGATTCTTCTATGGTCATGATGCTTTTCCTCCTTATTGCTTTATCCTAAGAGTGCAAAAATTACTAAAGCCAATAAAAATCGCAAAAAATACTTCATCGCGTTCCTTATTACCAAATCATCAACGGAAAAACCAGAACCAAATAATCACACCAATTATCATCAGCCAAAATAACTTCCCCCAACTCCCACTCGACTCTCCAGGCTGTTTGACCAAAGTATACTTGTAATATCCTAAAACTTGCCCGGATTCATTTTGAAGTTGTCTAGAATTCGACCAATAATCCGAATGACTATGGTAGTAAGGATACAAGGAAGGATCGCGATAATTTTCCGCTGTATCTCGCAGCCTACCGGGTAGATAGCCGTAGCATAATTGCGGTCGAAAACGCTCTGGTAGGCGCTTTTGAGAAGCGATTTCCTTCTTCGTCGCCGCGACAAACTCCAATCTTAGATCCAAAATTGGATGCGGGCCAATGGTTCTCGAACAAGTAATACAAAACTGATTGCAATGCAGATTTTTAGGGTGAGGACAGTGAGATTTGTCGCAGTAATGTTTTTCGCCGTAGTTCATAAAGATGCCTTTGATTTCCCTGATTAATGATTTGACAGACAGACAACCACAGTCCTGGACGCATTGTAACGGTGTAACAAGGTTTTGAGACTTGTGTTGAGCGTAAAGGTTGGAAAGGCTTCTATTGTTTGATGGCAATTGATCTAAAACTCGTTACGTGCGAGCTTTTTTAGTGAAGGAGAGTGAGATTTCTCGCAGTAATTCTTTTCGCTGCGGTGTTTTTGACCGTAGTTCATAACTATTCATTAGATTTCCCTGATTAATGAATTGATAGCTAACACTTGAACTGATGCACTAAAATTACCATAAATATTTGGATATGGATACAGGGTTTATACGGAGCTTTTTGGAATTAACTTTGTATCCGAAACTTAGGCTTAATTAGAGATTTATCTGTTAGAAAAAAGTTAACTTCACAGAATCTTTATAAAAAAATCTGAGTTCCGGCGTTTCGGATCAGTTGTTGTCAAAAGCGTCAAGAGGACTGCTGGAAATGAAATTGGGACTCTGGCACACAAGCTAACTTTACACAATCTTCACAAAAGAGAGAATTTATGTCAATTAACACTTATGTAACAGTCCTGGACGCACACAGACCAAAGAAACCGGGTTTTTTACCGAATCTGCGATGCTCTAATCAAGGATTTCCGTAAAAAAACCCGGTTTCTGAGCCCCCATGCATCCAGGACTGTTGATATCAAATCCGGGTACACTGGAATTATTTGTTTGTAAAATTTGGTAAAATTCGCAGTTGCGTTTTTTTCGCCACACCGCAACTGCGAACTTTTCCTACTTCATTAAAGCAGCGCCGCGGTTGTAAAGTTCGCGCGCGTAATCTGTCCAAGTTCCCTGTCCCCAATAGCGGAAACAGCTTGTTTGTAGCAGCAAGTTGTAAAGCAAAGCTTGCTGGTATTCAAACTGCTTGGTAACGGTCGCATCTTGCTGCACCAGCGAGTCGTATTTTTTGTGAAATGCAGCGCTGAGTAGATTCATCGGTTCCAAGACATTTTCGTAGCCTTTCACCCAACTTAAATCGTTAGTCCAAGAAGCACCATCCATGTGAAAATTATGGTCTGTTTGCTTGATTTGGGCGATCGCACTTTCGACTTTTTCCGCTGTTGCAGTATCTGGATCGACTAGCTGCCAAATTTTGTGCTGGTTAATCCCCTGACAAATCGGATAATCATCAGGATTAACCCCCGCCGCCTCAATTATCTCCAAATATTCAGTGCCGTTTAAACCAACAACACCTGATTTTCCCCCACCTTGTTCGCGGTTTTCGTGCCAAGCTTTGACAAAGGCGCTGGGAAATTCATTCATCATCACGCCGCCATTTTCGCCGTCGGCAATCTGAGTGACTAAAGAAGGAACTGTGACATTGCCAATTTGCTGTTTATTGCGTCCTTTTGCTTCGTAATAAGGCTGCATTTGACCGACCAATTTCGTATCTGAACCTTGGGTTTTAATCAAAGCAGTAATACTGATTGTTTCGCCGCGAGAATTGCGGGCAACTAAACGGTTGGGAATATATTTTTGGTCTTGCGACAATCCCGAACCGTCGGGATTTTCTACAGAATGTTCTTGCACCATCAGCCAGCGATAGCCGCATTCTTTCAAAGCTTTGATGTATTCGTAAAGTGTATCTGGGTGATTGGGAAAGTGCATTTCTGGGGGTGAAAAACCTTTAACCCGCTTCAGGGCATCCAAGCCAAAAATTGCCGCAAAATGATGTTGCCATGCTTGGATTTGGAGTTTGATGTCGGGAATTGGAGTTGAGGGAATGACGGCGTGACTCCACATTGTCCCCAGCCATTCTACGTGAGGTTGATATTGAGGTTCGCAGGTAATCCGCTTGAGATTGTTGAGGACATCATCGCGTCCCATTTGGCGCAATCCCCACAATAAATTGCCCGAATAATCGAGCATAATTCGCGGGTTGCAGCCTTCGGCAATTAGTTGAGGAATGAATTCTCCCATGCGGGAATAGCACGAAGCAAATACTCCGGCGTTGTGGTTGTCTCCTTGGTTGGGATTTTCAAACATATTCTGCAAATTGCAGATAAGTTCGCCGTTTGCACCTGCTGGAATTGTGGGTTGGTGCATATGCAGGGCGCAGGCAAATCCGGCTTGAATGTTTTCGAGGCGCAGATTTGTTGTAGGTAAAAAGACTGGTTCATTGCTGTTGACTGCGGCACTGATTTCTGCTTCGGAACCGCAAATATTGGGCAATCCTGAGTTGATTTCGTTTAAAATTGGTGGGTTGGGAGATTGGGCGATCGCAGACATAAATTTTTCTCAAGAATTGTAGAGCGGCATTGTCTGCTATTGCTAAGTAAGGTGGTGACAAATAAACATTACATAAAGAGGGCGGGTTTTGCACTCATATACTTGCTTGTATCTCGTGATTATTAGCTAAACCCGCCCCTACCAGATATTATGTTTTTTTGTGCTTGCCTACTTATGATAGCTAGATAATTTAACATTAGCAGAGTAATAGTGGAAAAGGTCAGAAGCAATGCTATTTCATTTTTGAATGAGATTGATTTTTTAACTAACTGCTTGCATAGCAGAGGAAGTGAAGACAGAGACAGAGAGTAGTTGAAGCAGGTTTGAGGGAGTTGTGCGATCGATCTTCGGAACAACAGGATACAAAGGGCGAGTTGGCTCAACAGCAGCCGGAGACGGCACTGCGCCGTCTCCCTACCTGTATTCTAATTATTTTCATTGTATTCCCAATGGCCGACTTGCTTATTTGCCGAGAAATCATATACTTTGTCAAGTTAAGAAAATATTTTTTGATTCATCTAGGAGTAAGCAAAAAAAATGTACATAGTACAAATTGCCTCAGAATGCGCCCCCGTCATCAAAGCTGGGGGTTTGGGCGACGTAGTGTACGGTTTGAGTCGGGAGTTGCAGAATTCCGGCCACACCGTCGAGATTATTCTGCCCAAGTACGACTGCATGAGGTATGACCACATTTGGGGGCTGCACGAGGCCTATCGAGATCTGGCGGTGCCGTGGTACGGCGGCGAAATCCTTTGCGATGTCTACTGCGGCTGGGTGCACGAGGTGTTATGTTTTTTCATTGAACCTCGATCGCAAGATAACTTTTTTAACCGCGGCTGTTATTACGGTTGCAATGATGACAATATGCGGTTTGCATTTTTCAGCAAAGCTGCTTTGGAATTTTTGCTGAGAAGCAACAAGCGCCCGGATGTGATTCACTGTCACGATTGGCAAACTGGTTTGGTTCCAGTCATGCTGTTTGAAATTTACAAATACAATTGGATGGAAAATCAGCGAGTCTGCTATACCATTCACAATTTCAAACATCAAGGTATGGGCGGTAGCGATGTTTTGCAAGCAACGGGTTTGAATCGAAATGATTATTATTTTCAGTACGATCGCCTCAGAGATAATTTTAACCCCTTTGCCATTAACTTTATGAAAGGGGGCATTGTCTACTCGAACTTTGTCACCACGGTGTCACCGCACCACGCTTGGGAAGCTCATGTCGGTGAGTTCGGCTACGGTTTGGGCCACACTTTGCATATATATCAAGACAAGTTTCGCGGGGTGCTCAACGGCATCGATTATGATGTATGGAATCCTGAGAGCGATCACTATATTCCGCAGCACTACACTGACAAGGATCTGGCAGGAAAAGCCAAAACTAAACAAGCTTTGGGCGATCGGCTTTTATTGCGCGATGCTGACAAGCCTATGATTACCTTTATCGGTCGTTTGGACGATCAAAAAGGCGTTCACCTCCTCCATCACGCCATTTATTATTCTCTGAGTAAAGGCGCGCAATTCGTGCTTTTGGGTTCGGCGACGGAAGCGGGAATTAACGATCATTTCCAGCACGAAAAACAGTTTTTAAATGATAATCCAGACTGCCATTTGGAACTTGGTTTTAATGAGGAACTGTCGCACTTAATTTACGCGGGTGCGGATATGATTGTGGTGCCGAGCAATTACGAACCCTGCGGGCTGACTCAGATGATCGGGTTGAGGTACGGTACTGTGCCTGTGGTGCGGGGTGTGGGCGGTTTGGTGAATACGGTGTTCGATCGCGATTACGGCACCAGCCACACCCCCGAAGAGCGCAACGGTTACGTGTTTTACCAAAGCGACTACTACGCTTTAGAGTCGGTGCTCGATCGGGCGATCGGATTGTGGTATGACTACCATGATGAATTTGAAAAACTCGTAATTCAAGGCATGAATTGCGATAATTCGTGGAAATATCCAGCTAAAGACTATGTGGAAATTTACGAGCTAATTCGACACAAATAA
>JBBSNU010000172.1:0-8850 GCA_038260455.1 Chroococcales cyanobacterium
CCGTGAGTGAGCGATTATTGGCTCGTGGCAAGGTCAAAATGCAGGTGATTGGTGCTCAGATGAGGAAGGTGGTGCATTTGGCTTTTGGGATTTTAAAGTCCCAAAAGCCTTTCGATCCAACTTATTTGCTCGCTACCCCTTGACAGATCAAGACAGTATCTACAAAATGCTAATGCCCAATGCCCAATGCCCAATGCCCAATGCCCAATGCCCAATGCCCAATGCCCAATGACTAATGACTAAGGACTAATTGCTACTTCAATGCGGCGGTTGCGCTGCCGGTTGATATCAGAACTATTATCCACCAAAGGGCGACTTTCCCCGTAGCCGATCGACACCCAATGATACTTCTGACCGATCGCGCCAGACAAATACTGCACCACAGCCTGAGCCCGCGCCAACGACACATTGCGATTTTCCACCACTTCCCCCCTGTCGTCAGTGTGGCCGGCAACCCGCACGGTTGCACCCTGGTAACGGCCTAAATCCGCCACCAAATTGTCCAAAATCGCACTCGTGCCCGCGCGCAAAGAAATACTGCCAGTGTCAAACAAAACATCGCTGGGCAGAGTTACCATCAGCCCATCCCCTCCAAACACCGAATTATTCACAGTTTCAGGGTTCAGACTCTGGCTGCTGCTTGCGGGTAAAACAGGAGTAGGGCTTGCCGCCGCTTCCGGCGCAGCCAATTCCCGCGACATCAACTGCAACCGCTTTTCCAAAGTTTCCGTCGGGCGGCTGCTACCCAACTGACTCTCCAAAGCCGCCGTGCGGCCAATCAGCGCGTTGAGCTCGCCTTGCAACTGTCTCAAATCTCCTTGCAATTTCTCTCTCAAGGCCGGATTGACTTTTGACTGGGGACTGGGTGTAACGGTTGGTGCGGGAAGCGCCGGAATTGGCCTTGCTGGTGCGCGTTGCGGGCTGGGGGTCAAATTTTGAGTTAGGCGCAGCAATCTCTCGGCGATCGGCATCTGGATGCTGTTAGAAGGGTAGATTTGGGCGATCGTCATCCCCAAAACCCACGCAAAACCGCTACCTACCCCCAGCAGCAGCAGTCGAAAAATCAGCGACAGTAAAAACAAACCTTTTCCCCGCGACTTGGAAACGCGAGTCGGGGGGATTGAAGGTTTTTGGTTAAAAGATCGCGTCATATTGCCTCCCTCTCGGTGCAGGTACCAGATTAATTTCGATACTATCTTAGCTATCCGATTTTAGATACTTCGGCTTCGCTCAGTACGAGTTTTAGATTTTAGATTCGAGATTTGACGAGAATTATACTATCTCAAAAAGAAACCCGGTTCCTCCAAATTTGGGGTTTAGCGGCGCAGCCTCCTCTGAGAAACCTGGTTTCTACTTCCCGGCATCGATGGGAAATTGTATATTTTAGATGGAAAGACAAATCTAACACCTAAAACAGAAACCCGGTTTCTCCAAATTTGGGGTTTAGCGGCGCAGCATCCTCTGAGAAACCGGGTTTCTAGTACCGGGCGCGTAAGCCTGAATCTGTTGGATAATGCTGTATAACTTTTGGAAAAAAACCGATGACTGACCCTTTAAATAGCCCCTATCCGATTCCTTGGGAATGGATTAACGCCACTCATGCCAAACTGAGCTCGACTGGCGGCACCAGCCTGCGCTACTATCGCAGCCCTTCCCTAGTTTCAACTAACGGCCAATACGCGGCTTACAGTCGAATTGAGTTGCAAGTACAGCCGGAATTCGCCCAGTGTCGGGTTAGTAGCGTCATGTTTGTGGAAAATCTCAAAACCGGGGAATTGCAAACAGTGGCGGCTGCTTCGCCGCTGGCGGAAAGCGGAATGTATGCTAGCGATGACACAGATATGTCCGGGACGATCGCCATTTTAGTACCTGTTTCTTGGAATCAAGACGGTTCCCGCCTTCTCGCCCGCGAATTTGAAGCGCTGTTCAACTCTTCCGATATGTCCGACTACGCGGTCATTTGGGATAAAAATGATAATTACACTTATACTGTTGCTCCCGCTCGCAGTCTTTACACTCATGCTGTACTGTTGGGTTGGAGTCAAGTTTGCCCCGGACAAGTTCTGTTCCGCGCCGGTCATTTGGGCGATCGATCTTGGCCTCTTTGTGCAGTAGATATGACCGGTCAAACAGTAGCTGTCAGCGAAGACAAACCCCTAGTTTTCGGCACTCAAGCCAGCGCCGACTGGATCGAACCTAAAACTCGTTTTTAGATACTATGGCAGCATCTTCTTCGATCTGGCCCACAATTATTTTACTTTCAGGTCAATTTTTTAACCAATTCATTTTGACTCTGGCGCTGATAGCTTTGGCTGTCGTTTTCGGTTTAACCGCTTTTATTTTTATTCGGGTTGTCTTCAATTGGTTGCAGGCGAAATTGGCAGAAAACCGCCATTTCAATCCACCGCTGTCCCCAAAAAATGCTGGCAATTCAACCGCCAAAATTTCCGATCCTGACAAAGTTTTTTTAGAACCCGTGTTCGTAAAAAATGACGGAAATTTTGTGATTTCCGTAGCAGAAAACGATATTTTAGAAGCGATTGAACCGGAAATAATTTGCGAAAATTCAGCAGCAGTTGCCCGTCTATACAAGCCGATCGCTCTTTGGCAAGGGCGCTTAATTTTGCCATCAAAGGAACAGCGCCAGCCGAACGATACAGTGTTTTTTGAAGTGATAAATGCCCCCAAAAAATATCAAAATTTTCTGGGGAAAACAGCATTTTTGAAGTGGATCGCCAATCGCCAAGTTCAATTTTTTGTCCACGCAGTCAGTCAAGATATCAACTTCACAAAACAAACGAAAAAAAGTCAAAAATCTGGTAACATCCATCCAGATAGGTTGAACGGCTGGCGAAATGTCGGGCCTTTGGAAACTTTAGCAGGTAGCAGACTCGAAGACAGCGTGACTGTGATGCTGCGGAGGCCGGTGATTGCGATCAACCACAGCAGCGGCCAGCAGGAACTAATTATCGATCGCGAACCAGTACAAATTATCGGACGTTTGTGCGCCTTAGTTTCAATTTTACAGCGCCAAGAACCCGACAGAAACAAATTTATTGTCCGGCATTTCAACAAAACATCCCAACAATTTGACGGCGCAGCCGAAATCATTCGGATTCCGCAAGTACAGCCGGACAAAAATGGCATAGCGAGGTCTACCAATCACCTGATCGAACAATCGCCATTAAATCCCGACGGCTGGTACATTTACGGCGAAAGAGACGAAGACAGTATTTTTGTAGTCCAAGCAATCGAACCGCGCAAAATTGCTCAGTTAATACCAGATGAAACACATTTCGGACTGCACAAATCTCTCGCTTATTTAAAAGACGAAAACTGGTCAAATACAGCGGCTCAAAAAGGACAAGCAAAAATAGTATTATTAACCCCAAATGATGCTACAGAAAACGCTTCAATCTCCCCTTGGCAAGAAGGAGATATCGGCATCGTGATTCACAGTTTCGGCGGTATTGGCGGCAAAAAAGGCGAATCTGCACCGCTGGGAATTGTCACCGGACATTTTGCTTTCGGAATCGCAAAAGTAGTGCGCGATGGATTTACCAATGAACTACGTTTTGACATAGAATATAAACAAGTATACGCCCACAATCCCGATGGAATTGTCGCCGGTTCTAGCAAGTGGCAAAGTTACATGGGAGACTTGCAGCGGGGCTGGTTGGGCGATCGCCCGGTTTGCGATATCATTTGTAAATTAGACTGCGTGTGTTACGACTACGATTTTGACGGCATCATTTTGTCGCCTTTAACCGAATTAAACCAGCAACTAGATATCATGATGGCGCGCTACCGCAGCGGAGACGGCACCGGCGCAACTTTAGTCACGCCAGCAACTTCTTGCGTCCAAGATTCCAGTCAGGCAATTTACGCTACTATTAAAAAAATCACTGCCGAAGTCGAGTCAAATTCTCAAATTCAAGACTGGCTGAAAACAAATCCTACCCACGCACAAACCGAAAGATTTCATCAGTTAGTAGTTTTGGGAGATAGTTTAGAAAAAGTATTAATTCCCCTCGGTATTGTCCGTCCTGATTGGCGCAAAAATACGAGATTGGCGGGGATTGATTCGGTATTGAAAAAAACTTTTTTTTCAGTAATCGCGAACCTGCTAAAAGCTGCTATTAGTTACCGAACAATGCTACCCAGACGCACCCAAGATGAAATCGCCAAAATTCTCTTAAAACAAGGATCGTTTTTGTGGATAATTCGCACAAATCAAGTTGGGGGATTCGATCCAGATATTAAGCCTCGCGCGCCGACAGGACTTTGAGTCAAATTATAATATAAGAAAAAGACGGCGGTTGAAACCGCGTCTACACAAACGAATTCCGGATGGTGCGCGGAATGAAGAGAATTAATCAGATCCGGTCATTTTAACCGCGCTCTTCAACCCGCGGAGGCGGGTTTTGTCTGTGTAGACGCGGTTTCTAACCGCCCTTCTTCAACCCGCGTCTTCTTCAACCCGCGTCTTCTTCAACCCGCGTCTTCTTCAACCCGCGGAGGCGGGTTTTGTTTGTGTAGACGCGGTTTCTAACCGCCCTTCTACCAACCCGCTTCTACCAACCATTACCAAGGAGTGACTGCAACAGTGCCGCCCGGTGCAATAACTACTCGGAAATCAGCCAGGGGTTCCGCAGGCGGCCTGCTGCCAATCGGTTTGTAAAGCAACTCCGACAACGGCGCTTCGGATCGATCGACTGCTGCGGGATTCTCCGACTTATAACCGACAATCGCCCCATCCTTAGCCACACTCACCCGATAAACCAACTCCGCATCAACCGCAGGCTTAGTCTTCAAAACTCCGTCAATTTGCTGGAAAAGTTGACCCTTCAACAGATCGATTTCTGCCTGATCGGTAATCGGCCCGGCTGCAGCATCAGGACTTGGCAAAGCTTCAGAAACAGGACTGGGCGTGCTTTCTGGCGAAGCGTCCGACTGCGGTGTGGCACTAGGTGAAGCCTCCGACTGCGGGGCGGCACTAGGTAAAGCGTCCGACTGCGGGGCTGGACTCGGAGTCGGCGAACTCGGTTCAGCATTCGGAGTCCTCTCCCCTGGTAGCAAACCGTCAGCAGGCCTGGGATTGGGATTCGGCGAACCCGATCCGCCCGGATTCGGCGTTCCCTGATTCTGCCCCGCAGGATTTGGCTGTCGCACCGGATCTCTGGGGCGCTGGAGTTGTGGCACCGGCACCAATAAAAACGCCATCGCCGCCAAAGCCAAACTCGATATCCCCACCACCGCAGGCAAACTCCGCTTCGCCAAAGGTTCGGCCGACTTGATATAACGCTTGGAAATTGGGGTTAATTGCAGAGACAATTCCGGCAGCGTCTGGGTGTCGGCAAAAAATTGATCGATCGCCTCCACTAAGTCAAATAGCTGTACCGTCGTCAAATCTATTTTTGCCGACAGTTCTGTTTTTTGATCGATTTGGGTAGCGCTGCCTGCTTCGGCTGGTAGAACGGTCAAACGGTGCGAATTCTCGTCTATTCTGTGCAACTGCACCGTACTCAAATTCGGGCCGTAGCGATCGGGATAATGCACTCCACTCATAAATTCTTGGGCGTAGCTGCTGACAGCCCTCACCAAGCTTTCAAAAAACTCCCGTCCCCCGCTGAGGGGTTCGCCGATGCCTGTCAAATAGCATTCAGCGCTCATTAGTATAGAAAGCACTGGCCGTGTATCTAACTGGCTGGCTGCCGATCCATCGCTCAACCCTTCCAGAACTAGGGTGCAATTCGGCAGACTGTACTGACGCCTAATAGTCATTTTTATTCTACCTCTCCATCAAACAAACTAACCCAGAAGCGCTGCATTCCGGCCGTCCCCGTACAAAATAGCAGTTTGCTCAACAAGTTTAAAGCGAGTTCGTTGAGCTTCTCGTCGGAATTGTAAGCTGCAACTAGCGATCGCTTCGGGTTCATGCGCGATCGAAAATGAGCTCGAAAGCGTTCTAAATAATCGGCAAGCTGCAAGTTCTCGCTGAGGGGGATATTTCTCGATCGCAACTGCTGCGAATCTAGCAGCAACTGGCGAATTGTCGCGGTTAACTTGCGCGCCATATTACAGGCGATCGCCACCAGCGCTTTTGCCTCCACCACCGTCAGGGAGCGGCGCTGGGTATAGCGTCTCAGCGGGTTAGTATTCCGCATCAGCCAAAAGGCAACCCGATTTTTGATAATTGACTCCAATTCCAGGTCTTTTGACACTGCCAGCATTTCTTCCGCCCCTCCGAGATACAAGGCTTCGATCGCCAGCAACATCAAATCAATTTGCAATCTAGCCCGACGGGGACACCCGCCATCATTCGGCGACAAGTCTGGCAAACTGTCTAAAATCAACGGGTTTGACTCGGTAAGCGAAGTTTCTGACGGCATTAAGATCACGGCAACATCCATTCCAAACAAACTATACGGTTATCCGGGGTCTCTGGCATGACAAATTCTCAACCAAGGACTCCTCTGGGATACTTTATTTTTATCATTCACTTTTATGTGTCTTTTCAATCTAGCAGCAACCGACCGTCGCAGGCGAGCTCCGGCGGGAGTTCGATCGATCGCCCACTCCCCCACCAAAGCCCTTGAAGCTTTTTGATTTCTTGCTTCGCTAGCGGATTCGGGAAAAGTCAGAGAGTCGGAGAGAGACAAAGAATTTGACTAGGACTTACGCACGGGTGGTCAGAAACCGGGTTTTTTACGAAAATCCTTTGTTGTAGTCCACAGATTAGGTAAAAAACCCGGTTTCTTTGGCCTTAATGCGTAAGTTTTGTTGAAAATTACCTATTCCCGATTCCCCATTGCGATCGATCAATGTTCCGGCTTCTGGGGTTTCGCCGCGGCTTCTCTTTGAGCCGCAAAATCAGTAGCCGCCGCCCCATCCCTCAGACTAATTTTTCCCTTGAGGGTGTCTCCGTCCACAATCCCTCGCAGTTTAACAGAACTGTTTTGACCGATCGCTGTGGAGTCGCTGCAACCCGCTAAATTAGGAACCGCACCCGACAAACTCAACCCTTGATTTTCCCACTTCCCAACTAGAGAAGGTTTCTCCTCGGCTATTTTTTCCCGATCGCCCTCGCTGCCGCCCGATCGCAAATTACCGTTCAAATAAACACCAGATTGCTCGATTGTCAATACCAAAGCATCAGATTTTAGACATTCGGGGAAACTGTTAGCATCGAAGCGATAACTTCCCGCAAGTGCCGGAGGAGCCTTTAAATTTGTTTCGCCGTAAGCAGTTACCACCTTAAACAGCACGGCAACAATGGCGAGGGAAATACCGTAAAATGATAACAACTTGACATTTAAATGAATCATAATTTGGGGAATTGGGAATTGGGAATTGGGCATCGGGCATTGGGCATTGGGCCTTGGGCATTGGGCCTTGGGCATTGCTTCCAATGACAACTGCCAACTGTCAACTGCCAACAGTCAACAGTCAACAGTTAACAGTCAACAGTCAACAGTTAACAGTCAACAGTCAACCCTCAACAGTCAACCCTCAACAAACTACCCTTGAGTGAGTACCGAAGCCAAGTGCGATCGCGCTTTAACGTAACACCGCGCAATCAGCAGCGAAGAATGACACTGCACCGCCAATTCATCAGTATACTGTCCCAAAGTTTGGCGCTCAATTCCCCACTCCCGACTCGTACCCGCAATAGTCAAATCAGCATTAGCAGAAGCAGCAATCACCGCTTGAATTGGATCAGCAGCCTCCACAATAGGAGTTTCAATGCGCGATCGCACCTCCAGCGGCAACTGCTCCATCACCCGCTGAAACTCGTAACTAAGCTCGTTTTTCTCGAACCCGGGAACCCCCACCCGCAGCACCGTCAAACGGCGTTCCTCGCTATTAACTAACAGTCTCAGCGCCAATTCTAAGCCCAAATCATCGTGAATATTTGCCGCATAAGGCACTAACAAATTATTCAACCGTTCCCGGCCTCTGTCAACAAAAATTGCTACATCCACCTTAGCGTTGCTGAGAATTTGACCGACACGTCCTCCCAAACGGTTGCTGCTAAAAGTCGGCCTGTGCCATCCTACCAAAATCAAATCCGCGCGATCGAGTTCCGCAATTTGCGCCGTTTCCCGCGCCACATCATTAGTAACCCGAATGATGGGATGTACGAATTTTCTCGCCTCCGGGAGTTCCAAACTATCGATCAATTCTGATAATTTTGAGCGGCGTTCTTGAATAATGCGATCGGCTTCCGCAGGCGTACTTTCAAAGGCATAGTCATCATTTAATTCTATCAAACTCAGAGGATGAACCACCGCCGACTGCAAATCGTTACCGCCCGTACCCGCAGCCGGCAGCGCCAGCCCTACCGCTAGTTGCAGCAAACCTTTCTGCGTGCTGGGATTGGCAACAGGTACTAAAATTCGATAAGTGTGCAGCAATTTGTTAGCAGTTTCTTCGCTGCTGTCACCACTTTGTGAATCTTCTAATTCTGAATCCTCAGAGTTAACTTCTGAAATATCTAATCTAATTAACCGTTTTGGATAAGTCCACTCCAACAGCGGCGAAGTCATAAAAGTTGTCACTAAAGCCATGATGACTAACATCGTAAATAGTAGCGGCGAAACTACGCCCAAGGAAAGACCGATATTTAGCACAATTAGTTCAGTCAAACCACGAGTATTCATCATCCAACCAAGCGCAGAAGCTTCCCGGTTGCTAATGCCGCAGACTCTAGCAGCCGTGTAAGTGCCGACATATTTCCCAATAATTGCTACTCCCAAAACAGCGGCGCACAGCAGCCACAATTCGGGACTGTTGAGCAGGCCGATTTGAGTACGCAAACCGCTGTAAGCAAAAAAGATTGGCAGCAAA
>JBBSNU010000173.1:0-8828 GCA_038260455.1 Chroococcales cyanobacterium
CGAAGGTTTACCCGTCGTAATTATGGAAGCCCTCGCTCTCAATCGGCCCGTAATTAGCACCTATGTTGCCGGCATCCCCGAACTCGTAGAACCCGGTGTTTGCGGTTGGTTAGTTCCTCCCGGTTCCGTAGAAGCATTAGCTGTGGCGATGCGCGCGGCATTGGAAGCACCTTTAGAAAAGCTAGAAAAAATGGGTCTAACAGGAGCAGAACGGGTAGCGAAACAACACAATGTCGATTTAGAAGCAAAAAAATTAGTTGCACTATTTGAGAGTGCTATTGAGTGATTTAAAAACGCAAGTCGGACACGGCAATGCCGTTTCCCTACTCCAAAATAATCAATCTTTCTCCCGATAAAACAAGCAACTCAGGACACGGCAATGCCGTTTCCCTACTCCAAAATAATCACGAACTCCACTCGGATGTCACCATCGCCTGATTAATTGTAGGGACACGGCATTGCCGTGTCCTCACTGTGGATAATATTAATCCCAATGCTTTTTAAGGAATAGGAACAGATTTCAACAACTTATCAACAATCGTCTTAGCCCTCCTTCCACCCGCCGGAATCAACCGGTGAGAAAGTACGTGGGGCGCCAAATCCTTCACATCATCCGGGGTAACATAATCCCGCCCCGAAATAAACGCCAAAGCCTGCGACGCCCGGTGTAAAGCTACCGCACCCCGGGGACTCACCCCCAGAGTAATCTCTTCATCCTCGCGGGTCGATCGCACCAAATCAACAATATACTGCTTCAAAGAACCTTCCACCTTCACAGCAGCGCACAAACGGCGCAATTCCTGCACCTCTGACAAAGAAATACAAGGCTGCAAATCCTCCACAGCAAAAGGATCAGATAGCCGTTCCAACATTTGCAACTCTTCCAACGCAGCCGGATAGCCCAAAGTCAAAGACAAAGTAAACCGATCCATCTGCGCTTCCGGTAGCGGAAAAGTGCCTTGATATTCGATCGGGTTTTGAGTCGCAATCACAAAAAACGGCGCGGGAACAGTCCGAGAAATTCCGTCTACCGTCACCTGCTTTTCTTCCATCACTTCCAGCAAAGCAGACTGAGTTCGCGGTGTCGCCCGATTGATTTCATCAGCCAGCAAAACATTAGCAAAAACTGGCCCGGGTAAAAACTCAAACTCCCCGCTGCGCGGATTCCAAATATTAGTACCAGTGATATCTGTCGGTAACAAATCGGGAGTGCACTGAATCCGTTGAAACTTCCCATCGATCGATCGCGCCAAAGACTTCGCCAGCAGCGTTTTTCCCACACCAGGCACATCTTCCAGCAGCGCGTGCCCGCCCGAAAGCACGGCTACAAGCACCAAGCGAATAGCATCCGCTTTGCCAACTATCGTCTTGCCTAGATTTTGTTTGAGCCGCTCAATATGTTCTCTCATATCCCTGATTTTTAAGTAGAAGGAAGAAGGAAGAAGGAAGAAGGAAGAAGGAAGAAGGAAGAAGGAATAAGGAAGAACAAATACACAGCCAGCTTTTTAGCGTTCCGCATTTTAACTTAAATCAGGTTGATTTACTTAATTGCTAATTGCTAATTGTTGATTGCTCGTTCTTTTATTCCCGGTCTCTTAGAGAGGCACGAAAGTTTGTGTTGTAGCGATTTCAATCGCCCAAGCAAAACAGTAATGTACACAATGAACCGCTCGAATGCTAGCTATTAATTATTAGCAGCTAACACTTTTCTAGCAACATCGCAATCGGCCTGAATTTGAGTTTTGAGAGCATCCAGAGAAGCGAATTTTTGTTCGGGTCGCAAAAACTCTACCAAACTCGCGCTTAAGGTTTTACCGTACAAATCCCCAGACCAATCTAACAGGTGAACTTCTACAGTGAGTTGTAAACCGTCTACCGTCGGGCGGCGACCAATATTCATCACTCCATTTATGAATGATAAATTTGACCGTTTTTCGGCGATTAAAGATTGGGGATTTTCCCACTTATAGGAAGAATTTGGATCTTTGATATTTTCTCCTCCATTTTTCACCGAGACTCGCACCGCGTACACGCCAAAACAAGGCAAAAATTTTTCTGGCGGCAGTTCGAGATTAGCAGTAGGAAATCCGATCGTCCTGCCGAGTTGCTGTCCCGCAACCACAGTCCCGACTAAAGTGTAGGGTCTGCCAAGCAACTGATTGGCTTTTCTGAGGTCGCCGGATGCCAGACCTTCCCGGATGGCAGAACTGCTGATCCGATCGCCCTCAGCGCAATTGTGCAGCGTTACAAGAGTCACATCAATACCGTAACCCGAGGCGATCGACTGCAAATCCACAGCCGTCCCCGCGCGTCCCTGCCCGAACCGAAAATCAACCCCCACGCTAATTCGACTCGCTTGCAGTTGCCGCACTAGAATTTCTTCGACAAACTCAGAAGCACTCAAAGCCGCCAGTTCTCGATCGAAGGGCAGCAGTACCAGTTGTTCCACGCCCATTGCTGCGAGCAATTCTACCTTTTGGGCCAGAGGTGTCAGCAGTTTTTTGGGTTGACCCGTAAAAAATTCTTGCGGGTGGGGGTCGAATGTCACTACAGTGCTGTAAAGCCGATCGACCGCATCAGAATCTATCCCGGAAAAGCTGTTACCCACAGCCTGACCGAGGGCGATCGAACCATTGAAATTAAGGCCGCTGTCGGCTGTATCGGGCGGTGCTGCTGAGTCGTTGTCCCAGCTTGCCGGAGGTTTGCTTTCCAAATTTGCATCTTGGCCAGGGTTTGAGCGCGAGGATTGCCCCGACACCGAAACAGTCGCAAAATTTGATTTAGACGATCGATTTAAAATTGGCTGCACGACTTGTCGGTGCCCTAGGTGCAAACCATCAAAGTTTCCCAAGGCAACGGCAGTTGGAGTCAAAGCAGCGGTACAAGAAGAAGTTACCCACACGCTTAAGATTTTGACACACTTAGCCCGATTGCGATCGAAGCGTCGATTTGAGATTTGAGATTTGAGGTTTGAGATTAAAAAATTGATTCTCGCGTTGCGAGAGCCTCGGAGCTCTCTCGTCTTTAGGTAAGGAATGAAAATTTAATAACTTAAGCGATTGCTCGTTACTTTCGCTCTGCCTGGTAATGCAGGTGCGGAGGCTCTGCCTCCTTCGATCTCGCAACTTACAGGATAGAGGACTGTAGGAGGTGTTTAAGTTATTAAGTTTTCGATCCTAAGTAAAGTCAGCCCTAACTTCAATTTGAAATTTCCGACCTCAAGATTTCAGAACCATCTGGCCATCTCAAATCCATCAGACAGGCACTTTAGGCGCTTGCACCGACTCTTCAGACATCTCACCGGGAGGCAGCAACTGTAACGACAAACCTTCCCGCGCCATCAAACTGTTCGGGAACCTTTGAGCCACTTGCTCTCCCACCTTGTCTAAAAACTCGTCATTGTGTTGCGGGTCGTGGTGAAAAATCACCAGCTTTTTGACATTAGCAGCCTTTGCCACCTTCACGGCTTCCTGCCAAGTCGAATGTCCCCAACCAACCCTGCTGGTCTTCTCCGAATAATACTCCTCATCAGTATAAGTAGCATCGTAGATCAGCACCTCAGCATCCCGAGCCAAATACAGCACATTTTCGTCTAAACGATCGGGAAAATGTTCGGTATCAGTCACGTAAGCCGCCGCATAGCCCCGCCAGTTCACCCGGTAGCCCATAGCTTCCCCCGGATGGTTCAACAAAGCAGTTTCCACCTTGATTTCTCCGATTTCCAGCGGCTTGCCCACTTCGATATCGTTGAATTTCAGGTCTGCCCCCATAATTTGCAGGGGCACCGGAAAATTGGGGTGAAGCATCTGGTCGTTGAGCCGCTGCTGGATCGTAGCCTTATTAGGAGCCACTGCCCCATAGATGTGAAAACAATTGCCTTTAACAAAAGCGGGGATAAAAAATGGGAATCCTTGAATGTGATCCCAGTGGGAGTGAGTAAAAAACATATGAGCTTCTACGGGCATCTGCGACAGGAGAGTTTGTCCCAAAACCCGCAATCCAGTACCGCCATCAAAAATTAGGCGGCTCTCACCCACTCGCATTTCTATACAGGGTGTGTTGCCCCCGTAACGTACTGTTTCGGCTCCGGGAGACGCTATGCTACCTCTAACGCCCCAGAAGTGAACCGTGAATTGGTTTTGCATACTAGACATGGGTTTTCCTGCAAGATTACTCCGGCGAGCCATCGGTAAAATGTTTACATATTTGTAAGGGCTTTGCCGTCAAACCTCTGTTCTTTGACTGTCGAGTTTTGCGCGATCGGTGCCAAGCGTTTCGTTTGCCAGACAATTCAAAACTGTTGAGCTTGACGACAGGGTAAGAAATTACAACTTAGACTGATGAAGTCTCGATCGCAACTATTATTTTCTTTTCTTCACTAGCGTAACCCCTGCAGACACAATTTGAAGCAGCACTTGGGCCTGAGTCTGGTCTTGCAGTCTATATTTCTCCTGCTTCCGCCCTTGCCGGTACAAGCTGCAGCAGTCGGTTGTTGGCGCTGCGGGTTTACGGGTTGGAACCAGGGGAAGCGGCTTGGATGCTATCATCTCCGGTCGATCGACCGTAAGATCGAGATATCTGGGTTGGTTGGCGATCGGGCGATCTGGTCGATCAGGCGCGACGCTTCTTGCCCCATACCAGAATTACGGCTAATTTACCCGACTTGATTTTTCCCGATTATTATTCAAAAATCTTAGCAGTTTAGGAACTATCCTGCTATTGATTTTCCCACAAGACTGTTTGAATTCTGGGGCCTCACCTGCCGCTGTCGATCCAAACGCTCAACCTGTGAACCCAGCCCGATCGGACATCCGGGCACAGCGACGATTTCCCTGGCCTGCGCGCGATCGGCTAAATTGTAGTTGCGTATTTTTTGGGGGACTGCTTGTCGGCTGGCCTGCGGCGCGATCGCCCGCACTGTCTCAAAAGTGATTCAAAAATATTCGCTGTTGACCTGTAATCGTACTTTTTTCAACAATCTCACATTGCTTGATTTTTTGTAATGATGGCTGGGAATTCAGCGCAGTTGAGGTGTTCACCACGACTGGTTTTGATTTCCGATATCATAGAGGAGAGCAATTTCATAAAGTAGCGCTAGATATTACCCCCCAACCCCCCATTAGTAAGGGGTGGCTCAGACTTCATCAGCACATCTTTAGAAAAATGGTATAAACCAAGATTGCATCAATATTCGATCGATCGATTAACCCCATATTTCAACTGGAGCGACACCGACCGACGCAGATAATTCAATCTTGTCTGCGATTGAGTACAACTCAAGTCTAGTATCACAGTATTGTTTACCGAGCATCTAAATCACTGCTAAAAATGCCGGGATAACTTGAAGTTATTTATCAAAAAACTCACTATGAATCAAGTTAAAAAAACTACAACCAAGCTGAATAGATCGCCAGTGCAAGTATCCGATCGCACTTGGCAACTCAGTAAGCTCCCCTCCCTCGACCTGTCTGAGGATATGACTGATGCGCGAGGTTTGAGAGAACTCAGTCTGGACGATCGCTCCAGAGGAATCCCAGAGACTGCCCAAACAAGATACTTCCGGGTTGAGGCCAAGACCGATCGGGCCCGATCGCCTGTGGGTTCTATCGCCTTTGTCAAGTGGCTGCTAGATCGTTTGACTCGATCGAAAGGTTGGCTGGCAGTTATCACCCTGGCAGCAGTTTGGGCGTTGTGGAACAGTCAGTTACTGTTTTCCACAGGGCTGGGGATCGCAGCCATGATGCTGGTTTACCGAGGAGACTCGCGGGAGTGGCAATTGCTGCGATCGCAAGTCGAGCAATTTTGGGATAGCCCCAACCGCCGGTTTATTTTAGCAGCGGGCACCGGCGGCATTGCTACCTTGGGCGCTTACATGAGTTGGGCGATTTGGGCGGACTCAAGCAGCCCCTGGATGGCTGCGAGCCTGATTTTGCAAAACTTTGGCACGATCGCCATTGCAGGGCTGCTGCTGCGGCAAGCGCTGAGTATGGGAGCATCAAAAGATGAAGCGACGGTCGATCGCATCCTGGCAAATTTGACCGATGCTGACCCCGTGAAGCGTTTGATTGCAGTGCGGCAAATGACCGATTTGGTGAATAACGGTGGGTTTGGCGATCGGAGTTTTGTCAAAAATATGCCCGCCAAGCCAAGGAACAGGATCGCCCTAACCCGCGCTGCCGAGTGCTTTCGCCTGATGCTGAGTCAAGAACCGGAAGCTTTAGTCCGCAATGCCCTTCTCGAAGGTTTGCAGACCTGGGATGATACCTATGGCACCGCTTCAAAATCCCAAAATAAAGTCATCGACTATTAGCTGACCGTCAAAAGCATAAAAAGTAACTCGATGAATATTCGGAGCTTTGACGCGCAGGGGAGTGCTAGGGGCGATCGGAGAATTAGAGCCTACCAGATTCGGTGCAGGCATTTCATCCTGAACAATTGGGTGTCCGTCAATGTCGCAAGCCGATAAAACAGTTCGCCGCGAACTGGTTACAAGTCCTGACACGCTGCGAACAGGATGCTTGAAAGTTACTTCTATCAATCCGCTTTTTGGTGCTCCCATTAACACTGTTTTCCCAACATCGGTGAAAAATGCTGGGTTTGAAGGTTGGATGGCGACAGCATTGCTAAAAGTCACCCCCCAATGTGCAAACTGGTGTTCTACTACTTCAAAGCATTTCAATTCTCCTAAAGCTAGGCGGACGATCCCCGGTACCGTGGCGCGCGATCGCACGTCTACCCCAACGCCCGATCGTTCGGGAATGGCGAGTAAAGACTTTTTGCCGTTTAAATCCATGCTTCGACAGGCTGTATCAAATTCTGCAAACCCGTCCGATTGAAGACTTTGTGCGTCAACCATAAAACCCTCGCGATCCCGTTTCCTGAGCAGTTGCATTTTTAGTAAATCTCCCTGAAATTGGTTGTTTCTGGTGTTTGGCAATTGATAGCAGCGAGGCGGCAAATTGCCAAACCTGCAACGCCGGAATCGAAAACCGATCGCCTCTAACAAGGACTTTCAACCTCAAAATCGACTGCTCCGCAAAATATGGTAATTAATTATTCTTGATTGGCTCACGGCAGCAAACCAGCGATCGGTTTGAAAGCGAAATCGAATACTCCTGCTTTCGGGCTTGAACCGACTCGGTTCTTTTGAGGGGTCTTACCCATCATTTTGATATTATCTCCGATCGGCGGTAGGCAAGCAAGGGTGAGGATAACTACACAGCCAAACTCCCCCAAATCGCAAAACTTAGTTGCTGTCTGTAGTTTCAGGCTTCACTTGTACTAAAATAGATTTAAATCAATACTTAATCTTTACAAAAACTCCCCTAGCTTTGCAACTTTTTTAAATTGAGGCAGGGCTGGGGAGGAAAATCTAAAATCTAACAGCGATTGAGGTTTATTTATGCTTGTGCCCCTCGGCTTCGGTCAGCGATCAATAGTTACTTCTCTCGGCAGAATGGTATACTACACTGCTGAAAAAATGCCTTGGCTCGAATTGCCTGCCCAGGCATCGGAAAACAAACCGAATTTGGTATTTTTCCACGGTTTTGGGGGCGGGTCTAGTGCCTACGAATGGTCGAAAGTTTATCCGGCTTTTGCAGCGGAATATCGAATTTTAGCACCGGATTTAATCGGTTGGGGGCGATCGGAACATCCGCCGAGAAATTATCAAGTTGAAGATTATATCACAACTTTGATTGAATTTCTGGAAAAAACTTGCGACAGTCCGACGGATGCGATCGCTTCTTCGCTGACAGGGGCGATCGCGATTCGTGCTGCGATCGCCCGCCCGGATTTGTTCAAATCGCTTATTTTGACAATACCAAGCGGTTTGTCGGACTTCGGACAGGATTACGGCAGCAGTTTCTTCGCTAAGCTAGTCAGCACGCCAATTTTAGACCGTTTGCTCTACAGTACGGGCATCGCCACAGACGGCGGGATTCGCAGCTTCTTAGAACAGCGCCAATTTGCCGATTCGCGCCGCGTTTACCAAGAAATTGTCGATGCTTACCTCGAATCTGCCTTAGAACCAAATGCAGAATATGCCGCCCTGTCTTTTGTGCGGGGAGATTTGTGCTTTGATTTGTCGCTGTACATCGCTCAGCTAACAACGCCGACAGCGATTATTTGGGGTGAAAAATCTCAGTTTACCAGTCCCGATATCGGCCGGCGGTTGGCTAATATCAACCCGGAAGCAATTAAGGTTTTTCAATCTCTGGAAAATGTTGGTTTGACTCCGCAGTTGGAAGTTCCGGCTGTGACTATTGGTTTAATTCGGCAGTATTTAAGGTTGCTTTCGGAAGGGTAAAGAAGTTCGTTCAACAGTTGAGGCGGGACAGTTGAAAGTTGACAGCCAGGAAAGTCGCAGGGTTTTAACTGGTTAAGAGGCTCGAAAGGAAGCAATTTCTCTCTTGAAGAGCCTTGTCGCCTGCGAAAAGGGAGGCAGAGCCTCCGGATCTGCATTACCAGGCAGAGCCTGGTAACGAGTAATAAGGGGGACTTTGACAATACTCTTGTCCCCCCCTTTCTTAAGGGGGGCTAGGGGGGATCTAGACTCTGCTAGAAGCGAGATTTCTCATGGATTTTAGTCTGAAATTGACAACAGTCAACAGTCAACAGTCAACAGTCAACAGTCAACAGTCAACAGTCAACAGTCAACAGTCAACAGTCAACAGTCAACAGTCAATTGACTAATCTTTAACTCGCACGTCGATGACGCTGGCGTTGAAAATGTATTTTTTGCCTTCAAGTTCTAGGGTAGTGCCAATTTTGACCTTGGTATTTCCTAAAACCGGGCCGTTTTCAGTAATTTGACCTTTTCCTTCTAG